>CALKEI010000123.1 GCA_938085095.1 uncultured Luminiphilus sp.
AGAGAACCAATACTTATCCTGCCCACCCGAACATGCGCAACGCCTCTCGCAGGAGCTACGTGCGCTCATTGGCTATGCCAAGGGTGGTTATGTGTTGGGGTTCTACTCAGACCCAGATGATCTGAGCGCGGAGCATGAGTCGGTTAGCCCCGAAAACCTGTTCAGCCATCATCTAGGCGATTTCGACACGCTGCCCAGTGAAGACCAGCTCGTGGCAAGATCAACCCCTGACAGTTAGCGCTACCAGGCTACGACGGTGCCGTCCTTGCGCATCTCCGTCGCACCCACATACACCCCGCCGGGAAGTCGCATAATCGCTTGATAGCCACCAAACGGCGCGCCACTAGCGTCCACTTCAACGCGATGTCCCATCGCACGCAGTCGTTCCACCGTTCCACTCGGTACGCCAGGCTCAACTAACAGCGTACCAAGCAGGTCCCCGTCGACGCCGGTGGGCTGGCGACCTCCGTCGTGATTAAAGCGCGCGGCATCGCCAGCCGTCTGCACATCCATTCCAAAATCAATGATATTCACCAGTACCTGCACGTGTCCCTGGGGTTGCATGGCGCCGCCCATAAGACCAAAACTCATGAACGGTTCGCCATCCTTCATGACAAAGGCGGGAATGATGGTGTGGAAGGGTCGCTTGCCCGGCGCATACGCATTGGGATGACCCTCATCAAGAGAAAAGAGTTCGCCACGGTTTTGAAGCATGAAACCCAAGCCATCCGGCACCAGCCCTGTTCCCATTCCACGATAATTTGACTGGATTAGGGAGACCATCATGCCGTCGGCATCGGCCACTGTAAGGTATGTGGTGTCTCCCTCCCCCTCGAGCTTCGATTCACCCGCGCCAAAGCTCGGCGCAGCGCGCTCGGGATCAATAAGGGCAAACCGCTCCTGCGCATATTGATCAGACAGGAGCGCCTCAAGCGAGAGTTTGGCAAAGTCCGGATCGGCGTAATAGCGAGCGACGTCCTCGAACGCTAAACGCTTGGCCTCGACCATGTAATGAAGTACCTCCGCAGACCCCCGCGGATAATCGCGAAGGTCTATCTGCTTCAGGAGATTGAGCATCTGCAGTGCGGCATAGCCCTGCCCATTCGGAGGCAACTCATACACGTCGTAGCCGTGATAATGCACGCTGCCGGGCTCTACCCATTCGCCCTGATGCGAGGCTAGATCCTCCCGTCGCATATCGGCACCGATACGCCGAAAGTAGGCATCCATGGCCTCTGCAAGCGTGCCCTCGTAGAACGCTGCCCGCCCTTCTTCCCCCAACACTTCAAGCGTATTCGCCAGATCAGGATTGCGGAATACCTCACCCGTTTGGGGGGTGCTGCCATCGGGGAACCAAATGCGCGCCGCGTTATCGAGCTCCTCGATCAAAGCGGCTTGTTCCCTGAATGCTTCGAGATTACGGCCAAAGTAATATGCGATCACCGGCGTGACCGGGAATCCCTCACGCGCGTAGCGGATCGTCGGTGCCAGCACTTGCGACATGGGTAGCTTGCCAAATCGTTCGTGGGCAGCGAACCAACCATCTACCGTTCCGGGAACCGTGACAGGGAGCGATCCCCTTTGTGGTATGCCGCGCATCTCATCCGGCATTGCGCCGCTCTCACGCAACGCCGCTATCTGCGCTTTGAGATCAGTAAGCGACCGGCCCAGGGGCGCTCGACCCGAACCGTTATAGCCATAAAGTTTTTTCGTCTTGGGGTCCCAGATAATCCAAAAGATATCGCCGCCGATACCATTACCGGTGGGTTCCATGAGACCCAGAGCCGCGTTGGCCGCGATAGCGCCATCCAGCGCAGATCCGCCCTGTTTAAGAATATCGATGGCGATTTGTGACGCCAAAGGGTGTGCGGTGGCCGCCATCCCATTCTGCCCATAAACCGCACTGCGGCTCCAGGAGACGGCGTCGGGCCGACCGCCACCACTGAGTTTTACGGCTGACTCCGAGGGCTCAGTCTCGTGGCTGCTCCAAGCGGTATAGCAACCCAGAATACAGAGGTTGAGCATCGCAATGATCAGTAGTCGGCGTAGTGTCATCCAATCGCGCACTCACAATGAGACCGTCATCGGCATCATAGGGGATGCCGTGAAGAACGTCTCTCCCCCCGGCTCCATCACCTCGCTGGAGAGCTCGGAACGTTTTCGCGATCAGACGGAAAGCTGTTTTTGAAAGAGCGATTTGAGCCTGCCGTAGAGCGGTCGATACGTGTTCTGGTATACCGTTTCGTAAGTTGCGACCGCCTGAGCATCAGGGTGAAGGCTGGCGGTCTGGTCCAGCATTGCCTCGCCAGCGGCGTCAATACTCGGGAACCAGCCCAATGCCGCAGCTCCGATCATCGCTGCCCCCCTGCCACTGGCCTCACAGTCCGCAAATCGCTCCACCGGCAGGTTCAGAACATCCGCCAGAATCTGCGCCACCTGATCACTCTGGGCACCGCCTCCTGACAGCCGGATACACGTGATCGGTGTTTTGGTCCGACGCTCAATGCGCTCCTTACCGGCGCGCAGGGCGAACGCCAGCCCTTCAATCAACGCGCGATACAGATGGGCTCGGGTATGAAAATCCTGGAAACCGACAATACTGCCGCGCCCCTCCGGTCCGGTTTCTCCCAGCACCGGATTCCAGAAGGGCTGTAACACCAGCCCTCCGGCCCCAGGCTCAGTCTGACGCAGTAATTCATCGAGCAACACTTCGGGTGCAATATCGCGTTCCTGCGCTCGCCTGCGCTCGCTCTCGCCAAACTGCTCCAGAAACCAGGTGACCATCCAGAAACCGCGAAACACCTGAATCTCGGTATTAAAATGCGCTGGGAGTGCCGCCGGGTAGGCGGGCATAAAAGGCACCACCTCTACGTAACCCGGGCGGGTGGTGTTAATGGTTGCGGTGGTTCCGCAGGAGACGCTCGCCACTCCGGCCTCTAAGGCACCCACTCCCAGCACTTCGCAGGCCTTGTCTGCCGCACCGGCAATCACGGGTATTCCCGCTGGTAATCCCGTGGCTTCGGCAGCTGCCGGCGTTGTCGAACCGATCATCTCTCCCACCGAAGCCAGCGATGGCAACATGTCACGCTTGATCGCAACGCTGTGCCACTTCCAGTCCGCGGCAGCGCACCAATCCTGTTTTTTGAAGTCGAATGGCAAATAACCCACCTGACTGCCCACACTGTCGGTGAACTGACCGCTAAGGCGATAATTCAGATAGCCTGACAAAAGCAAATAGTGTGCGGTTCGTGCGAGTATTTCGGGTTGATGGCGCTCGAGCCAGTTAGCTTCCGCCTCCGCTTCAAAATTATCGACCACCAGACGAATGCGCAGTAAGGCGAAGAGCAGCCGCCAATACCAGGGCAATCGATTGCGAAGTGGTGCCCGCCGTTGATCGGTCCAAATGATCGCCGGGCGCAGAGGCTGCCCAGCTTCGTCGAGGTTGATCACCGTCGCGCGTTGTGTCGTAACCACGACAGCAGCGATATCCTCTGAAGCAACCCCCTGACGCCACAACCCCTGGCAGCTCTCAGCCAGCAGCACCCAGAAGCCCTCAACATCATGCTCGGTCCAACCCGGCTCCCGATGCTGGTAGTCCGTAATCGGAATTTGAAACTTTGCGACACACGTCCCAACCTTGGTGTAAGCCAAGGCGCGAACGCTCTGCGTACCAAAATCGATTGCAAGAATGAGGTGAGACTTGCTATCTGGCTTGTTCACAGGCATCAGCCTCTAGAGTGTTAATCGATCGCCGGGAGTAAATTGCCAGGGTTCAGAATACCCTGTGGATCGATTGCCTGCTTCACTCGGCGAAGCAGGTCTATCCCGGCCTCGCCCAGATCGTGGTGCAGATAGTCACGCCTGAGCCGGCCCGAACCGTGGTGATGAGCAATGCCGCCGCCTGCCTCAGCAGTGGCAACGAGTGCGCGATCCCAGCTCTCAAGGTAGCGATCTCCCATCAGCGCCGCGTCTTCAGGCATGCAGGCGAAAGTGAAATAAAGATTGATCCCTGAGCGGTAGACGTGTGAGCTATGCGCCGAGGCATTGACGCAATCGGGCACCGCTTCAAGGGCTTTCACAACATTCTTATAGATAGCATCGATCTGACTCCAAGTACCCGAGACTTCGATGGTATCGGCAATCAATCCCTGCTCTAACAGATCGCGCCACTCAGGAACGTTATTGCGATGGCTCATCCAACCTTCGGCCGCTGCCGCATTGGCTTCCTCCAGACCCAGCGTTCCCATAAGAACTTTAACCGCTTTCATTTCGGCTTCGACTCTGGTCGCGGGACCCTCGTGAACCAGCAAGATCAGGCAGCACTCCCCGCTCACATAATCCGGAAATAATCGTGCTACTTCCGAGGCGTCGTACTGGCGCATTACCGGAGGTCGCCAGTCCTGTTGCACAATTTCCCGCTGCGCACGAAAGCCTGACGCCATGTCCTGACTGTACCAGGCACTAAATTGTCGGTGGTCGGGCTGCCTTCGCAGTGACAGGGTGACCGAGGTCACAATACCGTGAGTACCCTCGGCCCCCAGCGCCAGATGCCGCAAATCAGGACCCGCTGCAGCACGGGGTGCTTTACCCATGATCACAATCTCGCCACTGGGAAGCACCATCTCGAGCGAATAAACGATGTCTTCGATGTTGCCGTAAGCCGTAGAAAACTGGCCAGAAGCGCGGGTTGAAATCCAACCCCCGACCGAGCTGATACCAATCGATTGCGGCCAATGGCCGATCGTCAGGCCCTGCTCTGCAACCGCTTCCTCAGCGACCAAACCGTTGATCCCCGCCTCTACGGTCAGGAGAAGATTTTCCTCATCGATCGATAGCACCTGATTCATGCCACTCATGTCGATCACAATCTGATCGGGTCCCGGCTCCAATCCGCCACACACCCCGCTGCCTAATCCCCATGGAACGAGCGCGACGCAGTGCTCGCTGGCGTAACGCACTACCGCCTGGACGTCGGCCGTATTGCGGGGTCTGACCACACAGGCTGGCGTATCAAGACACTCACCCTGCCAATCCTGCCAATGTTTCAAGCACCAGCGGTCAAACCGATGTGCCGCCAGCGTCTCAGAGTCGCTCGCAACCTGCTCTGCACCCAATAGCTCAGCTAGCTGCTCGGTAATCATCTGCTTCCCCCAGAGAAGTTGTGGCCGACTGAAACCCTATCCGACTCGCGCCGTCGATCTCTCGACAGTTATTGATTTCCATGGTCTTGCGCGGATCATCCCAACCCAATAAATCCGCCATGACATCTGCGGCCTGAGCCAGGACTGGTAAGCCGGCGCCGTGATCAAACCAGGCTCGGCTACTGCGACGCGCCCAGTAATCTTCCAAGCGCAACGCACCTTCTCTCAACACTGCCTGACGCACTTCAGCGGCCAGTAAGCCCTCTTCCCCAGCACTACTGACGACGCCCGGAGCCTCAGCCCCGTAGAGCCGAGCCAGCCGTTCCGCGGAGGCTTCCTCCACCCCACTCAGCATGTCGGCCGATACCGCCGATTCTCCACCCGGCAGCGGCACGGTTGCGGTCGTACAAGGTTTGGCGACGAAGTCATGATTTTCGATGACGGTATCTACCACCCGCTCTGCCATGGCGCGATACGCAGAGAGCTTGCCACCGCCCACCGACAAAAGCCCACTCGGTGAGGTCCACACCTCGTCCTTCCGCGAGAGCTCTTTGGAAGCTCTACCTGAACCGTCTCCCACCAGAGGACGGATGCCAGACCAAACCGAGACAATCTGTTCAGACGAGAGGCTCGCTTCGGGCATCGCTCGTCGGGTGGCCGAAAGAAGATAACTCACGTCCTGTTCCGTCACCGGCGGCCAATACTCGAATGCAGGATGGTAATCGTCAGTGGTACCAATATAGGTGTACTGACCCAGGGGCACGGCGAAGATTCTGCGGCCGTCAGAGGTGCGCATCACCACCGTATTGCGCACAGGAAGATCAGCGTGGTCGAACACCAGATGAACGCCCCGGCTAAGTGCCAGCCGCGGCGCTTGGGGCGCTTCCAGTCCACATACCTCATCAACCCAGGGACCTGCGGCATTCACCACAGCGCGGGCGCGGAGGGTCACCTCAGTGTTGTCAGCCGGCAGCGTCGATGCCGCGCTGACGACAAAGTCGCCCTCCCGGCGGATATCGATAGCCTTTAAATAGGTCGACACCGTCGCACCATGATCAATGGCCGAGCGCACTGTCGCCATTGTGAGCCGCGCGTCATCGGTCAGAAACTCAGGGTAGACCACCGCACCGTTCAGGGCCGAACGCTCGATAAGCGGTTCCCTTTCGGCAAGTTGATCCAGTGACCACACGTCGTGGTAATCCTGAGGCGCCACCGCCCCAAGCCGTTCATAAGCCCACAGTGCAGCGCGCAATATCAGCTTACTTCGCAGGCTCGTTGTCGGTATCACATAGGGAGTTTTTTGTGCCAGATGAGGCGCGATCCGATGCAGAATACTGCGTTCGGAAGCAGATTCCTTCACAACGGCAATATCACCCGCCACAAGATAACGCAGCCCGCCGTGGATCATCTTTGAACTGCGGCTTGACGTACCGCTGGCGAGATCCTGCGCCTCAATCAGCGCCACGGATAGGCCTCGCATGGCCGCATCCCGTGCGATGCCAGCGCCCGTAATGCCGCCGCCGATGACCAGCATGTCAAAACATTGCTGAGACAGCGCCCTTAATCTGGCAGAACGATCAGTTTGATTGAAATCGTGTCGTGTCATGGTATCCCCCGAATAGGCGTCAATTTACCAGCACACCCCGTCCGTAAATGTCTAAAATATGACAATCTTTGGATTCGAGCGATCATCGATATGGCGCAGGACCTCCCCACTCGTGAACTGGTGCAGTTTTTAGGCAAGCTCCCGGTATTTGAGCGCCTCAACCCGGATGAACGCGACACCTTACTGCGCCAATGCCGCCTGCACGCCCTTGAGCAACGAGAAGTGCTGCAGGCTGCTGGCGATCCCCATCATCATCTGTGGGTCATTGTCACTGGCGAGATCGCCATGGTAGCCAGCTCTGAAGACGGCGAAGAGCTTACCCTGGCTATTTTCGGGCCCGGCAGCACCTCCAGTTGGATTGCGTTATTTCATGACACACCGGCGGAACGCCATCTGATCGGTGGTGCGGAGAGCCACATTTTGGGCATTCCGAGAAAAGTGGCCTTAAAACTCTTGGAAGATTTCCCACTGCTCTACCCTATCGTCCTCAAAATCGAGGCCAATCGGTTTCGCGCCGCGCTCAATCTTCAGCAGCATAATCTGGTGCGCGAGCGACCACGGCGAGTCGCCGGACTGCTATTGATGTTGATGGAAATGGCGGGTGAGGCCAATCAGTCACGCGTCATTAGACTCACGTCGCAGCAGCTCGCAAAAATGGCCCACTGTTCAAGACAGTCACTCTATGGGGCAATCAAAACGCTGTCTCATCAGGGCGCGGTTCGACAGCGCTATGGTGAAATTGAGATAGTCGACGTTGAGGCGCTGCGAGTCCTGTACCGGGGAGGCAGCGCCCAAAACGCTTAGTGAGTCAGACTGGTTATCTTTTTACCTGCTCCGACGTGCTCGACCAGCCGCCCATCTTGCACCGACAGCTGCCCCGCTACCCATACACTATGAACACCCGAGGGCGTTTTGAAGGGGTCTAGGTAGGAAGCCTCTGTGGTCACGGTCTCGGGATCAAAGATCACTAAATCCGCATCGGCACCAACTTTGATGCGGCCCTTCTTTGCAAAAGCTGGAGCAAATGACTCCATCCGCCGCGCCGGATACAGGCTCAGGCGGGCGATAGCGTCGCTGAGGCTAAGAAGCTTTTCATCTCGCACATACTGGCCGAGAATCCGCGTCGACGTGCCCGCCGCATTAGGTACTACCTTGCGCTCATAACTCGTCAAGGGCATTGCATCGCTGGCGACCATCACGTGAGGACGCTGGATCGCTCGACGATTCCAGTCCTCTCGGATGTAGTGATGCATTGTCTGGCCATCGGGCCTTGTCTCTCGATAGAGGCCGAAGGTTTCCTCAGTCAGCCACTCTCCGGTCTCGGCCCATTGAACATCTGCGTAATCAATCGCAAAGATCTGGCGCCAGTTGCGAGAAAAAACATCCGACGAGATCGCCGCTGAACCAGAGGTCCAGGGAAACATCTCGGTGCTGACGTCCACGCCACGGGCTCTCGCCGCGTCAATCTTGTCAAGCCAGATATCGACACCGCTCATTGCGCTGGCGTTTAAGTGACAGATATGGACAGCAGCACCCACTCGCTCGGCTGCTGTGATCACCTCGTCAAGACCTCTCGAATCTCCATCAATCCCCCGGCGCACGTGCACAAAAACAGGCACGCCATATTCAGCCGCAACGGAGAAAATCATATCGCGCTCTGCATCATCGACAGCGCGCGTCATGTAATCGAGTAGGAACCCAATGCCCAGACCTCCCGCCGCCAACTCACGTTCCAGAAGCATTCGAATCTGTTGCTGTTGCGCGGCGCTGGCCTGCTGGGTGAACGCGGCACCCGACATGTCGAGCTTGCCGGTGGTAGCTAACGCCGCAAGGGATTGCGGGTCAATCACCTGCATACGAATCCACGCGTGTCCAACAGAAGCGCCAAAGTGTGTGAGGGGCGCCGCTCCCAGCTGCTGCCCGAAACGATCAATCGGAAAACCGCCCGCTTCCAGCTCCAAAACCGTCGTCACGCCGTCGAGCAACTCGAGACGGTACCCGGGCGCCGCCACACTATGCGAATGGAGGTTAATAAAGCCGGGGCTAATCACGAGACCACTCGCGTCGATGGCTGTTTCAGACACCAGAGGAGCCTTACTGATCGAGATTATTTTCCCGGACCGAATCCCCAGAGAGCGGACAGCGTCAAGCTGGCTCTCTGGGTCGATCACGCGACCATTGTTAATCACCACATCATAAGCTGGGGTCTCTCTGTCGCAGGCTGCGACCGAAAACAGAACCGCCGCCACACAGACCTTGGCAGTAACGCTTGTCAGCGCACAACGGAGTGTAATGAGTGAAGCAAGGAATCGCATTGGAAGCCCTCAGCCCCGACCCGCGAGCCTGCCTCAGGTGAAGAAAGGCTTGGGCAATACGTAGTGGTCGAGCAACATGATGGGAAAGATTGCCATCAGATACACAATCGAAAAACGAAACATCTTCATCGCGTCGCTATTTTTCATGGTGCGAAGCAAAATGACTGACTGATAGATGAAGATTCCGCCGAGGGCTGAAGCCCCGATAAGATAAATCCAGCTACTCATGCCTGTCGCGACCGGCAATAGCGAAGCGACGAACAACATGAGCGTATACAGCAAGCTATGCACCGCCGTATATCGGCTGCCATGGGTCACCGGCAGCATGGGAATATCTACCTTGGCGTACTCCTCCTTTCGCGCAATGGCCAGAGCCCAGAAATGAGGCGGCGTCCAGGCAAAGATAATCAGCACCAACAACAGGGCATGTCCATCCACCTGATTGGTCACCGCCGTCCATCCAAGCAGGGGCGGCATCGCTCCGGCCAGACCGCCAATGACAATATTCTGGGGAGTGGCTCGCTTCAGGTATAACGTATAAATGAAGGCATAACCCACCAACGAGGCCAGCGTGAGCCAGGCCGTTAGTGCGTTCACCCAAGTGAGCAGCACCAGCATACCCAAGCAGCCCAACGTGAGCGCGAATATGCCCGCACTCTGCGAATCAATTTTGCCCTTCACGATTGGCCTACCCGACGTTCGGGCCATAATGGCATCCACATGTTGATCAGCCAGATGATTAACCGCGGCAGCCGAGCCCGCGCAAAGAGCAATACCTAGGCTCGCGAATATCACTGTTTCGACCGGCACTACACCAGATGTCGCCATACACATACCTACGATCGCTGTGAGAATCATCAGCCAGACAACGTTGGGCTTGCACAGCTCGTAATAATCCCGCCAAATGGGTCGTTCTGTCAGACTGGTTTCCATCAGTGAGAAAGGCTCGCTTGTGTTTGATAGGGGTGAACGTCCGCCCGAATGGTAATGCATGAGAGTGGTAACTGCGCCCTCTCAACACTCATTTGATCTGGCAATATTGACGCGAGTGGGGTCCGATTGTCAGACTCAGCGTTGAAAAAACGAAAGACGGGAGCCGACGTGAGATCCATCACACGGGATAAAATCATGGTGCCGGTACTGATCGCCGCCGCACTAGTAGGCTTGACGCTTGCTGGGTCGGGGTACTGGACGCTGTGGCAATCCAGGGTGGCTGCGAGCGACAATATCTTGCCTCCGGCACTGGTTACCTTCCCAGAACGACGACCCCTTGCCGAGTTCATCCTGGTCGATGACGAAAAAGGCGTATTCGATCTCAAATCGCTAGAGTCACGGTGGTCATTTATTTTCTTTGGCTTCATGTATTGCCCTGATATCTGCCCCACAACGCTCTACGACTTGACCCACGTCAAGCGAGAGATTATCGCGCGGGGAATCGGCGAGGCCGACATTCAATTTGTCTTCATCTCGGTTGATCCAGCTCGCGATAAAGCGGCGCAGATTCAACGTTACGTTCAGTATTTCGACCCGACTTTTCTAGGAGCAACCGGCTCGATCGGCCAGCTGACCAATCTCACGAGGCAGCTGGGCGCGCCCTTTCGGGCTGAGCCGGAAACGGCTGACAATGTTTACGAAGTCACCCACTCCAGCGCCATTTATATAGTAGATCCGCTAGGCCAGTACACGGGCATTATCAGCCCGCCCTTTGTCGCCGCTGACTTGGCAGCACAGTTTTCCGAACTGTACCGCGCTCCTGCAACATCAACACTTGCCCAGCGCCAGTAAGGCGCTGCGAATCAGTCTATTCCTGCTTATCTGCGTGGACCGTGTCTACGCGCGCCGGCACATCGCGGCTGTGATCGACTAGCACAAAGGCAAACACGTACATAAACACCGTCAACAGCAAGAAGACGATGATGTGTGTTGTGTAGTTAGTGCCGTCAGTCTTCTGACCACCCATTTCTTTTCCCCTCTTCAGGATTCCCAGGCGGATTGATTCAATGATGTGGTGCCGTAGGCGCCACAATGATTAGCTCTTTCAAGAAATACACTCCGCGCTGGAAAAATGTCCAGTCGGCCTCCAAAGAACCAATCGCTACCAAGGTCAACAACAGGACCGGCGGTAGCAAAATAAAATACACCATGGCTAACCGCTCCCACACCATGTGCATAAACACAGCGATGATGAGTCCGGCTTTCAGCACCATAAAGAACAGAATCAGGAACCAACGCAGGTAACCTTGTACCTGATAGTAATCCACGGCGTAGGACATAGCGCTCAATACGAAGAGCAGGATCCAGATCTTGAAGTAGACACCCAGTGGATGCTGAATGGCCTCTTCTTCCCGGACGACGGGTTCATGACCCTCGGCTGCATGATCCATGACTTACCCCCCTACCAGAGATAGAAAAACGCAAAAATAAAGACCCAGACAAGATCCACGAAGTGCCAATAGAGCCCCAGGATCTCGATTTCCTCGTAGTTGCCACCGCGCTTAGTAAACCAACCCGGCGTTTGGTCGTCGAGATGCCCTCGCGCGACCTTATACGAGAAAATAAAGAGGAATATCACGCCAATCGACACGTGGAATCCGTGGAAACCCGTGACCATGAAGAACACCGACCCAAACTGGGCGGCGCCCATTGGGTTCCCCCACGGTCGAACACCTTCCTCAAGAATGAGTTTGCTCCACTCAAAAACCTGCATACCAACAAAGGTGGCGCCAAGCAACGCAGTGGCGAACAACAACCAAAACGTCACCCATTTATTTTTACGGTATCCATAGTTCACCGCTAGCGCCATCGTGCCGCTCGATGTAATGAGCACAAAGGTCATGATCGCGATCAGGATCAACGGAATCGGCGCACCACCGAAGCTCAGCGCGAACACCTCACTCGCGCTAGGCCACGGCTCCAAGGCTGACATACGAACCGTCATGTAGGACGCCAGAAAACAACCGAAGATGAACGTGTCACTGACGAGGAATATCCACATCATCGCCTTGCCCCAAGGCACTCCCTTGAAGGCACGCTGATCCGAACCCCAGTCGTCAAAGAAGCCCGCCATACCGGGCTTCAATTCCAATGAATCCGATGCCATTGTCTCAGTCGACATGGTTTCTCCCCCTCAAATAAAGCCGCAGATCCTGAGCAGGACCTCAAAATTGTTACCCGTGAACAGCAAGCCAAAGACCACCAGCCACACGCCCAGAAGGTAGTGCCAGTAGAGCGCACAATTAGACACGTTGTGCTCCATCGCGCGCACGTCTGACGAACCAAAGGCTCTGGAGATCGCTCGCACCAACGCTACCATCCCGCCTGCCATGTGAAGACCGTGAATTCCGGTGATCATGAAAAAGAATCCCACAGATGGATTGCTGAAGTCCCCCAACACCATCGCCGTCAATTGCTGCATGGCTGCGATCTGTCCCACCAAAAACAGCACGGTCAAAATACCCGCACCGACCAGCGCCCCGCGTACCCAATCTGCTTTGCCGGTGCGGGCCCACATCAAAGCAACCTGCAGGCAGAGACTGCTCAACAACAGCAGTCCCGTATTCGCCCAAAGCAGATTGATCTGGGGAGTTGGCCTCCAGTCTTGATATAGCATGCGGCCACCGTAGGCCACTATCATGAGCAGGAAGAAGACGCTCACCACGCTCAAGAGCATCTTGAGCGCGGAACGACGGGAATTCGTTGCGATCTGCGCCCCCGACAACGCGGGTGCTATCGGTCCGGTATCGGCGATCCAGGGTTGTTCAGTGAATATATTACTCATCGTATTGCCTCAGGCCTGTGCGTTACGTGGCGGGACATTTTGAGGAATAAAATCCTCTTCAACACCTGGCACGCTGAAGTCATAGGCCCATCGGTAAACACAGGGCAGCTCCTTACCAAAATTGCCGTGCTGCGGTGGTGTGTGTTCCGTTTGCCACTCGAGTGTGGTCGCATTCCAGGGATTACTTGGCGCCTGTTTGCCGTTAAACGCGCTGACAATCAGGTTGTAAAGGAACACCAGCTGGGCAAAGCCCACTACCAGCGCCGCGATGGTGATACTCGCATTCACACTTTGGGCCGAATCAGGCAAGAAGCTCGTGCCGGTAATTTCAAAGTAGCGACGCGGCACACCCATGATGCCGAGGTAATGCATGGGTAGAAACACCAGATAGGAGCCGACAAAGGTCACCCAGAAGTGGAACCGCGCCATACCCTCGTGATACCAGCGCCCGGTGATTTTGGGATACCAGTGATAGATCGCTCCGCACACCACCATGACAGGCGCCACCGCCATCACCATGTGGAAATGTGCCACCACAAAGAGGGTATCGGATAACGGCATACTCACTGTGGCGTTACCGAGAAATAGTCCCGTCATCCCACCGTTGATAAAGAACAGTAGAAAGGCAATCGAAAACAGCATGGGAATGGTGAGGTGGATATTACCCTGCCACAACGTGAGCACCCAGTTGTAGACCTTCAGCGCCGTGGGTACGGCAATGATCAGGGTGGTAGTGGCAAAGAAGAAGCCGAAATAGGGGTTCATACCACTGACATACATATGGTGAGCCCACACCACAAAACTCAGCGCCCCGATGATCACAATCGCCCACACCATCATGCGGTAACCGAAAATATTCTTGCGCGCGTGAATGCTGATGAGATCCGACACAATGCCGAAAGCGGGCAGTGCCACAATGTAAACTTCTGGATGGCCAAAGAACCAAAAGAGGTGTTGGAACAGAAGCGGATTACCACCGACGTGATCCGCTTCATTGCCCATGGTCATAATGGCGGGCATGAAGAAGCTGGTGCCCAGCAGGACATCCAAAGACATCATGATGGCGCTCACAAACAATGCCGGGAAGGCAAACAAGGCGAGAATCGTCGCGACAAAAATGCCCCATACCGTTAAAGGCATGCGCATTAGGGTCATACCACGCGTTCTGGCTTGCAAAATAGTGACCACGTAGTTCAGGCCGCCCATCGTAAAGCCGATGATGAACACCGCCAGCGAGGCCAACATCAAAAGAATGCCTGCCTCGGAGCCCGGCGTGCCAGGCAAAATCGCCTGCGGGGGATACAGTGTCCAGCCCGCACCGGTGGACCCACCTCCTACGAGGAAACTCGCTGCAAGCAGCCCCACCGCGACAAAATAGACCCAGAAACTGATCATATTCAGCCAAGGGAAAACCATATCCCGCGCCCCAACCATCAGTGGGATCAGATAGTTACCAAACCCTCCCAGAAACAACGCGGTCAGAAGGTACACCACCATAATCATGCCGTGCATGGTCACCGCCTGCAGATAGTAGGCGGGGTCGATAAAGGTAAAGGTATTCGGCCAGGCGAGCTGCAGTCGCATTACCCATGACAGCACCAGTGCCACCATGCCAATGGCGATAGCGGTTGCTGCGTACTGGATGGCAATGGTTTTCGCATCCTGTGAAAAAACATACTTACCCAGCCAGGTCTTGGGATGGTAAAGCTCCATCTCACCGACTTCAGCTGGCCGAACAAAACTCGTCTCGTCGTGTGCTACGTGTTCCATCATATTCTCCGGACTATTTCTGCTGCGCCAGCTTCACAGGCTGTTGTGGGTTTTCGAGAGTGGCGATGTAAGCCACCATGTCCTCAATGGACTGATCATCCGTCATGGTGTTGGAGACCAAACCCATCTGCAGTCCATACAGGTCGTCGGCGTGTCGACCGCGAATGCCATCGCGGAAATTCTTGATCTGAGAGGCGAGATACCAATCTTCCAGCCCCGTGAGGGCTGGCGCGTTGACGGTCCACACTCCCTGACCCAACTCGCCATGACATTGCGCACAGGTGGACTCATACAAAGCCTTGGACTTGGTCGGGTCACCTGACGCACTGGGCTCGTATCGCTCTACCGCAGCACTGAGCCCCAGATTGGCGCCATCGTCGAACTCGGGCTGACCCGACAGCGTGTCGATGTAGCTGACCACGTTGTTAATCGCCGCGGCGTCCGCGAGCATCATGGCCATGGGCGCCATTGTCTGGCCCCAAGCATCATCTTCGTGAGTGCCTCTTACGCCGCGCTTAAAGTGCCTAAGCTGACGCTTCATATACTCTGCATCCATCCCCGCCAACTGCGGTGCATGCATGGCTTTGTTACCTTCAGCGTTAACACCGTGACAAGAGCTACACACGGCATAAGCGGCCTGACCCGCAACCATATCCGTGCTCAATCCAACCTGAGTCTCGGCAAAAGTAGGCTGATCGGCTAACCACGCAGCATACGTCTCATCGCTGTCTACAATAACGCGACCGCGCATAGCGTAATGTCCTACACCACAGAGTTCCTCACAAAGCAGGTCGTAACTTCCCTCAGCCGTCGGCTCTGCCCAGATGTAAGAGACCTGCCCAGGAACAAAGTCCATTTTGACGCGGAACTGCGGGACGGTGAAATTATGCAGGACGTCGTTAGATCTCAACAAAAACGTGATGGGTTGATCCACTTTTAAATGAAGGACCGGGTCGTAAATAATGATGTCGTCCTGCCCAAATGGGTCAGACGGATCAATTCCGAGCGGGTTGTCTTCAGTTGTGTGGCTGACTGCGACCGCACCCAGCTGGCCGTCCTCACCGGGAAGCCGGTAGGACCAATTCCACTGTCGAGCCAATACCTCCACCTCAGTGGCATCATCGGGAGGTGTCACCACTTCACCCCAGATCAGGAGACCCGGAGCCAACATCGCGGCGATCGCAATAGTGGTCAGTATGGTGAGCCAGCTCTCCATCTTGACGCTCTCTGGCTCGTACTCTGCGCGCCTGCCTTCTTTGTTCCTGAATTTAATGATGCAGTAAGCAATGAACAGGTTCACCAATACGAAGCCGAGTCCCGTCATGACGAATGTCAGCGTGACGGTGTCGTCCATCGAGGTCCAATTAGACGCTATCGGTGTGAAATACCAAGGGCTGAGGAAGTGAAAAACCACCGTCCCCAGCACCAAGACGAGTAAAACGATTGCAGCAAACATAGACTATCTCTCGCACCCAGTGCAAAAAATGGGCACCAACGCCCCCCCAGTACACGACCATCAGAGAATGAATCTACCGCTTACCGCATTCTTCTCGTGATGTGCCGATACTCCCTTCTTGGTGGCTGTACTTTGCAGCCGCGTTATTGTTGTTTGTTTGGTCGGCCCTGAAATACCAGAGCCCAGTTTCTGAACTTCTCCCAATTACGAAGCAAGATCATCAGCAACCGAGTATGCGTAACCTCGGTACCTGCGCGCTCCAGTTTGGGATGTTGTTTTATCACCTTTTTGAGGTTCTTCTGGTCTTCTCGGTCGGTCTCGACAAATAGGACATGTCGCCCTTGAGCCAGAGCCTTTTCAAACCGAGTGAAATGAACGTTTGGCGCCTGCATGCCGATAAAGCCGGCCTCCCAGGTCGCAAAGCCAAAGCCAATAATGGCAAGGAAGACAAACGGCACCCATCCGACCTGCGCCGCAATACCCGAGAAATGTGCCACCGCCAAAATGAGTGCCGCGACTGCCAAACCCAGCACCGCGCCAATCTCACCTGCGTGAATGACATCGGTCTTGAGAAAGCTGGCTACGCGATTGACGTCGTGGTTATCGAGCCCCACGTCGTCGTTGCTGAGCAAATAGATTTGAGGGCGAGCGATGCCGCCTGCTTCAAGCTGGTGCTCAATCTGTTCGAGATCGTCCAGATCGTCACTGATGTAGTAGAAGCGCTTCATGAGCCCTCCTCATTTATAATTTTTATCGTCTTTCCTTCAACGCCGCCCTTTTCGGGTCGTTCGCCGAAGCAGTCTTTTCAAGTTGGCCTCTTTGTGCCGTCTGTCTTATGGCTCCGCCCGTCCTATGACCGGCTCTTGCTATAAGGTCTTGAAAGACTCCCCTATCGCTTCAGTATAGTCGCCTCTTTTTCGGAATGAAAGTCGGTTTGAAAGTCAAATTGCCAAACAGAAAAGCGACGCTGTCCTTACCGTAAAACCCAAAGAAACTGAGCGCCCGCCTAAGACAGAGGGGCCTCACAAGCGCTTGATTAGCGCGACAAAGGTGACTTTTCGAGAAATTGACTGAGTGGATCGAGCAGGTAATCGCCGAAGGGGGTGATCTCGCGATAACCCATCGATCGGTACAAGGCGTCGGCCTCGGGTTGATAAATGCCCATCTCAAGTCGAGCACAATCGATACCCTGTTCCAAAATTCCCGACTCGATCTCAACCATTAAGGTTTTAGCCAAGCCACGGCCACGGTAGTCCTCGTCGACATAGAGCCGCTTAATTTCGGCGTATGTCTGCTCGCGATAAAAGCGCGCCGCAACACAGCCAACACAATGAACCGAATCGAGCTCGGGAGGCTCCTCGTTAAGCGCGGATGAACTGATTTGCGGAAGATGCGAAGTAAACATGCCCAAAAACAGGGCGTCACCCGTTCGCAGGCTCTCACTGCTGACCAGATGGTTACTCTCAGCAGGATACAGTGACGACATGTAGTGGTCAGACCGCACCAATAAGTGGTCCGCCTCTGCCCCCTGTATCGGCGCGATAACAAAATTCACGAGGGAAACCTCAATGCCCTGTTGGCATCTTTGCTGACAACCGTCGACCCGCCAAACCTTATCACGCGCCCAATAGCCCCCCTGCCCGCAACATCCCCAATGCCAAAGCAAACATCACTGCCGCAATCACAGTATCGATGATGCGCCATGAGCGAGGCGTACTCATCAACGGTGCGAGCAATCGAGCACCCAGCGCCAGCAGGGAGAAGAAAACCACACTCGCCAGCGCCGCACCCACACCAAAGGCTACCTTTTCTGTTCCCGCAAATTGCAGAGAAAACGTGCCCAGAAGGACGACCGTATCGAGGTACACATGCGGGTTGCCAAACGTCAGTAGCGCTGCTGTCCCCAGTGTTGCCAGCAACGCTGTGTCAGGCTCCTGCGCTGCCTGCAAACCCGAGCTTCCTCGGAACACATCCCGTAACCGCTGCATTCCATATAGCGCTAACCACAATGCAGCGAGGCCGAAGAGATAAGCTCGATACGTTTCTGCCGCTTCCTGAATTATCCATGAAAGGCCCGCCACACCGACTATGATGAGTGACGCGTCCGCCAGTGAGCAAAATAACACAACAGCCAAAACGTGACGGCCGAGAAGACCCTGTCTCAAGACGAACGCATTTTGAGGCCCAATTGCCAGAATGAGCGACGAGCCCAATAAGAACCCAGTCAGCATCGGTTCATGCATCAAGTTTACGCCTTAAATCGGACAAACAAATGGATTCAGAACCAACGGACCATGCCGATCAATCCAGCCACTGCGTAGAAAATCTGCAGCACAAAAATGCCTCGGTGCCCGTCAAGGTAGGCCCAGGCGCCGATAGCGATGGCTGAGACGCAAAGCAGAACAAAGCCAAGAAACTCCAGCCCCGTGTTGGAGGCAACAAACAGAGAATAGGCAATCGCCGTGACGACACCGAACCATTCGAGATACTTCAGATTATTTTTCACTCGCAACTCCCTGTCATCACCCGTAACGAAACAGGTGCAAACTAGTGTGCACTGAAAACGTGTCCCGACAAAGCCGGAAACCGACTCGTTAAGCCGCATTTTATTAGGGCCGCCATGACCGCTTTATTAATCAGGTACCACATGACGGTGCACGATATATGAAGCCCGCATCGCTTTATGAACACCGGCTCCATTGACGCGGTTGCGGAAAAGTATATAAGTGAGGATTGATACAGCGCGTCTTCGGAGCAGTGATCTCGCTATGACGGAATTCGGTATTGTGATGGAACCCAGCCCGGGTAATACCGCCGCGCTAGCTGAGAAAATAGAACAGCTGGGATTCGATATTTTGCTGAGTCCCGACACACAGAATCTGTCTCCTGACCCCATTGGACAACTCAACCTTGCGGGGGCCAGCACCAAAACACTGCGGCTCGGCACCGGGGTCACCAACCCCATTACCAGAGACCCCGCGGTACTCGCCAGCTCGCTCGCCTCACTTTCAGCCGAAACAGGCGGCCGCGCGCTCTGCGGCATTGGACGCGGCGATTCCAGCCTCGCGCATATTGGCAAAGGCAACGGGTCTACTGCACAACTCAGAACCTTTATTCAGAGGCTTCGGGCCTATCTGAAAGGCGAATCCGTTGACCGTGATGGCCACTCATCCCAACTCCGCTGGCTGGATTCCTACGACTGTCATCCTGTATCCATCGATATTGCCTGCACCGGCCCCAAAACAATTCAGATGGCGGTCGAGATCGGTGACCGAATTTCCTTCGCGGTGGGCAGCGCGCCGGAGCGCCTTCAGTGGGCAATCGATACGGCAGAAGCGCACCTGAAAAAGATCAATCGCCCCCGCAACTCCATCCAACTGGGCGCCTACATCAATCTGGTGTGTGACGAAGACGAGAAAACCGCCCTGTCTTTAGGCAAACTGATTGCGGGGATGGTGGCGCACTTCGCCGGACTCAAACACGCGCCCACCGAACACCTACCTCCTCAACTCCGGGCCATCGCTGAGCACATGCAGTCGCAGTACGATATGGCGCGTCATGCTCAAGACGAGGGCTCTCATCTCGCGTTAATAGATGAAGCTTTCGTAGACTGGTTTTCCATCTGCGGGCCGCCGGAGAAGTGTATTGAACGATTACAGCCACTTCTGAAGATGGGGCTAGAGCATATTTACCAGCTAGGTGGCACACCGGTCGCGCATCCCCACGGCGCTCGACAGATTGCCATGGTGGAACAGGCGCAGTTGTTTGCGACCGATGTGATCCCGCACTGCCGCTGATGCCCTGCCATTTTGATGCGCGGACCGTCATTTCAACATTGGATTGCTCACCGTGACTGATCAGTCTGAAAAGCAAAAGGGTGACCTCTACCGCTGGTACGTGGTTGGCGTTTTGACCTTTGCTTATCTCGTCTCATTTCTGGATCGTCAGATTCTCGCGCTGATGGTCGGGCCCATCCAACAGGACCTGATGCTAACCGACACACAGATGAGCCTGCTCATGGGCCTCGCGTTCTCGATTTTTTACATATTCATGGCCGTACCGTTGGGGCGACTTGCCGACAACAGCGTGCGACGCAACATTATCGTCGGGGGTGTCACCCTTTGGAGCCTGATGACGGCCGCTTGCGGACTCGCTGGCAGCTACTGGCACTTGTTCCTCGCGAGAATGGGCGTCGGCGTGGGTGAAGCGAGCCTGACACCGAGCGCCACCTCGATGATTGCGGACTATTTCCCGTCAGGTGCGCGCGGCAAGGCGCTGGCCACCTATAACGCAGGGGTGTCGCTTGGAACCGGTTTCGCCATGGTCTTCGGCGGGATGGTGATCACCTACGTCAGCACCAGCGAACGACATGTGCTGCCGATGGTGGGCAGCGTCGCGGCCTGGCAGTACGTCTTTTTCCTGGTCGCTCTGCCGGGTCTGTTGGTGGTGTTACTGATGCTGACTGTGCGCGAACCGGCGCGGCAGGAGACCAGCTCGGCGGCTCAGAATCTGAGTTTCCGCGACGTGCTGACCTTCCTGTATGGCAGAAAGAGGATTTACGTGCCGCTATTTCTCGGCATGTCAGTAAATACCATCGTAGGCTATGCGCTGTTCTCCTGGATCCCCACCAGTTTCGCTCGCGTTCACGGCTGGACCATCGGTGATATTGGCCTTGGATACGGCCTGATCATTTTGGTCACCGGGCCGCTGGGAGTGTTCATTGCAGGGAGTCTGATCGACAAGCTTCATCGTGCGGGGCAACCAAACGCTGAGCTCAAAGTCGCCCTGCTCAGCATCGCGATCTGCCTTCCGGGCGTCGTATATCTCCCGCTCGCAGCGACTGGACAAGCGGCGCTAATGGCCATGATCCCGGCCAGTATTGGCCCGGCCATGACCACCGCAGCCGGCTCCATCGCGGTCATAAATGTGACCCCCAACCAGATCCGGGGGCAGACCATGGCACTGTATTTATTGACGATCTCATTGCTTGGCCTGTCGCTAGGGCCCACCGCCGTTGCACTATTAACTGACTATGTATTCAGGGACCCAGCGATGATTGACTGGTCCATCAGCTGCGTGGTGATCGCCTCATCGCTGTTTTCTGCCATCATGCTCTGGCAATGTCTCGATCCGTTCACAGAGGGCGTTCGGAACGCGCTAGACTAAAGGGAGCCCCATTGATCATGACCGAAACCGCATTGCTGACGACGTGAGTACACTTTTGCAACGACTACAGTCTCGTTGGTATTGGCTAACTATTGCGCTGTTCGGTGTCGCACAGCTCGGTGTGGCACTTTACTACCAGTACGCGCTGGGCGACGAGCCCTGTCAGGTCTGTATTCATGCGCGACTCTGGGTAGTTGCCTTCTCTTTGATTGCTCTCATTATGCTGATAGCACCGCAGATCAAGATGCTGCGCGTTCTCGGAAACAGTGGTGTTTTGATCGCCGGTGTCGGCCTTACCGAGCGCGCCCGATACTTGTATCGGTTAGAGAATGGTATTGGAGAGGGTAGCTGCCAGTTTCAACTCGGTATGCCGGACTGGTTTGCCGTTGATCGTTGGATGCCCTGGCTCTTCGAGGTCCGCAATCTCTGCTCTTTCACGCCAGAGATGTTGTTCGGCGTTAGCATGGCAGAGAGTCTGATGGCATCGGCCATTGGCATCTCTTTGTTGGCAGTCCTCGCGCTCGCGGGGGAGCTAAGGCAGTGAGTTTCCGCCGTTAAAGACGGAAAACAGCCAATCGACATCACAGCGGTCCAACCTTTAACACTCGATCAAACTGACCGGCACCTCAAGGACATTGATCGCCAAGCCGCCTCGCGCGGTCTCTTTGTATTTGTCCTGCATGTCGCGCCCGGTGTCACGCATCGTCTTAATCACCTGATCAAGAGAGACAAAGTGCTCTCCACTGCCACGCAAGGCCATCCGCGCAGCGCTAATCGCTTTCACCGCACCCATAGCGTTGCGTTCAATGCAGGGCACCTGTACCAAACCACCGATCGGGTCACAGGTCAGGCCTAAATTGTGCTCCATGGCAATTTCGGCGGCGTTTTCGACTTGAGCAGGAGTGCCGCCCAACGCATCAGCAAGTGCTCCGGCCGCCATCGAGCAAGCCGAGCCCACCTCTCCCTGACAGCCCACTTCAGCCCCTGAAATGGATGCGTTGATCTTATACAAAATGCCGATTGCACCCGCCGTCAGTAAAAAGCGGCAAACATCCTCGTCACTTGCACCGCGGCAGTGATGTAAGTAGTACTTGAGTACTGCCGGGATAATCCCCGCAGCGCCGTTGGTGGGTGCGGTGACAATGCGCCCACCCACTGCATTCTCCTCATTGACTGCCAACGCGTAGAGCGTCACCCAATCCATCGTGTTGAGCGATTCGTCACCCAGTGAGTCTCCCTGAGTCTTCAGCTGTCGGTACAACTGTGCGGCGCGACGTTTGACCTTCAGACCTCCCGGCATAATGCCCTCAGTGCGGCACCCTCGATCGATACAGGCGTCCATCACTTTCCACAGCGCCAATAACCCCTCACGCACTTCCGCTTCTGTTCGCCAAGCCTGCTCATTGGCAAGCATCAGCGAACTGATCGACAGCCCGTATTCGCGGCATTGTGCTAGTAATTCTTCGGCGCTAGAAAACGGATAACGAACCGGGGTGGGGTCGTCAACAATCACATCGCCTTCGCTGGCTGATTCATCGACGACAAAGCCGCCTCCCACCGAGTAATAAACGCGAGTGTGCAGCGGCCCACCGTCACCGTCATAGGCGGTGAAACGCATTCCGTTCGAATGAAATGGCAACGTCTCAGTGCGATGCATAATCAAGTCGTCGCGATAACTGAAGCTGATGGCATGAGTGCCCATCAACAAAATCTTGCCGACTTCGCGCGCCTCGCTGATCCGGGCCTCGATTCCATCAATATCCACGGTATCGGGGGCTTCCCCCTGCAAACCAAGAATGATTGCCTTGGGTGACCCGTGGCCG
>CALKEI010000124.1 GCA_938085095.1 uncultured Luminiphilus sp.
CAGGTGCTAGCGGCGCGCGAGGCAGCCACGCAGGGTTGGGATGACGCATTGATGCTGGATGAAAGGAAGCAGGTAATTTCTACGAGCAAAGGGAATCTTTTTTTGTTTAACGGCACTGTCGTCACCACGCCTTGCCTAAACCGATGCGGTATTGCCGGCACCCGTCGGGGGATATTGCTTGATGCCGTGCTGCCTCAAATGGGCTACTCGGTGTCATCACGGCCGGTCTTACTGGCTGAGTGTTTGGAAGCCGACGCACTGATTGTGACGAATACGGTGATGGGCGCCACTGCGATTGAGAGTATTGCTGAAGCTGCTTTGTCGGGTGCCCGGGCAGTCGAGCTGGCGAGGCGCTTGCAACGTGCCTTGTCGGAATACATTGCCGCATGCGACGCGAGCTAATTCCCGCTGTTTCGGTAGCCCTCATCGTGCTCGGTGTGGGCTTTCTGCGGATCAATACATTCTGGCAGCAGCCGCTGCAGTTGCCGCAAGCGGGTGCGATTGTCACGGTTGATAAGGGCGAGAGCCTGACGGAAGTACTGCAGCGGGCAGAGGCGCGCCAATGGTTAACTCACGCAGAGTGGGTTGGCATGGTGGCTCGTGTATTCGGCTTGGATCAGCAGATTAAAGCGGGGGAGTTCGAGGTCAACTCACCGATGACGGCTGGGGATCTCATTCGGCAGTTGGCAGCAGGTGAGGTGTTGCAGTACTCCGTGACCTTGCCTGAGGGGATCACCCTGGCGGAGGCGGTGACGCTGTTGCACCGTGATCCAAAGCTTAAGCAGACTCCGCTAAGGCTTCTGGCTGCCGAATTGCTCAGGATGGCAAACGGTCGTGAGTCTGCTGAAGGATTGTTCTTGCCGGAGACTTGGTCCTACATCCACGCCGACAGTGAGCTGGATGTGCTGCGGCGATCGCATTTCGCCATGATGAACATTCTGAACGCCCTGTGGGAGAGGCGCCCCGCCAATCTCCCACTGCCCTCAGCCTATGCTGCGCTTATTCTGGCTTCCATCGTAGAGAAAGAGACGGGGGTCGCCCACGAGCGTGCGCAGATCGCCGGTGTTTTTTTACGTCGCTTAGAGCGGGGCATGCGTTTGCAGACCGACCCCACAGTCATTTATGGTTTGGGCGATGAGTACCAAGGCAATCTTAAGCGACGCCACTTACGGGATACCACAAATCCCTACAACACCTACGCTATTTCTGGCCTTCCCCCGACGCCAATCGCCTTGCCCGGAGAGGCGGCATTGCGCGCCGTGTTTGCGCCCGACTCTTCGGATGCACTGTACTTTGTCGCCAAAGGGGACGGATCACATGCGTTCAGTGCGACTTTGGCCGAACACGAAGACAATGTGCGCCGGTATCAACTGTCGCGGCGATCTGATTATCGATCCTCACCGCAAAAAGTAGAGGCACTGAAGGACTGAAATGGCAGGGCGATTCATTACGATCGAAGGCGGCGAGGGAGCGGGTAAATCCACGGCGCAAGCGTTTTTGGTTGACCGATTAGAGCAGCGGGGTCTCTCGGTGGTTCCCACACGCGAGCCGGGTGGCACGCCACTTGCTGAGGCGATCCGTCAGACGCTTTTGAGTGTGGACGGCGAGGCACCCGTTGAGATGGCTGAGCTGTTGCTGGTGTTTGCGGCACGGGCTCAGCACTTGGCAAAGGTGATCGAGCCGGCGTTGGCGGCGGGTAAATGGGTAGTGTGTGACCGCTTTACCGATGCGACTTATGCGTATCAGGGCGAGGCCAGAGGGTTATCCTCTGGCTTGATTTCGGAGCTTGAAACCCTTGTTCAAGGTGCTCGGCGGCCGGATACGGTCATATTGATGGATATGGCGCCCAAGACCGGCATGGCAAGGGCAAGGTCGCGTGGTGTGCTGGATCGCTTTGAGCGGGAAGATGCAACGTTTTATGAGCGGGTCCGACAGGGCTACCTCAATAGGGCCAAGCTCGCGCCAGATCGGTATGTCGTGGTGAACGCCGAGCAGGACCTGCCATCCGTTCAGCGATCCCTAGATGAATTAACGGAGCGTTGGTTTGATGTCAGCTGACGCAGAGGTATCGCCAGTGGAATCCCTTCCCGACACGCCGCCCTGGCTAGAGCCGTTGTTGCAACAGTGGACCGCGTCGGGTGCCCAGCGAGGGCACGCCTTTTTATTGGTGAGCGAAGACCCCGAGGAGGCCGCTTTATTTTCCAGGCGACTCGCGGTGGCGCAGCTGTGTCATGACAGGCAAGTTGAACGCCCTTGTGGGCACTGCCGCAGTTGTCATGCCTTTTTCCGGGGCACACATGGTGATCTGATGCAGGTGGAGCGGCCGGAGGGTAAAACCGCGATCGGTATCGAGCAAATCCGTCAGGCCGCGCAGTTTCTTCAGCAGACCGCTCTGTACGGCGACATCAAAGTCATGATGATTAGAGAGGCTGACCAATTGACGCTTGCGGCCGCAAATAGCCTGTTGAAAACACTCGAGGAACCCGCGGGGAATGCGTTGCTATTACTATCCACCTCGGCGGTATGGCGTTTGCCTGCCACCGTCCGCTCTCGCTGCCAGCAGCTCCGCCTTCCCTCTGCGCCCCACGAAGAGGGAGTGAGCTGGCTTGCACAACAGCTTGGCACTGATGACCAGCAGGCAGATCGAATGCTGAGTCTAACGGGCGGTCGACCCGTATCAGCTTGGGCGATGGGCAATACGCAGGAGGCGGAGCAGCAGTTAGCGCTGATCGGCAGTTTTGCCGGCCTCGATGCGCAAACAAGTGGCCCTCCCAGCAGTTGGTCTACGGTAGATCTCGAGGTCCTGCTGAGGAGGCTATTGGGTTGGGCAGAGGACAATGTTCGCGACATCGCTAAGGGTGATTTTGCTCGTCAGGCCGGAAGCTGGCTGCTGCTCCATCGTTGTTTGGCTGAGCTCTGGTTTCGATTAAAGCAGGGGGCGACGCCAGCCAAGGATATTGCAGTGACTGAGGTTTTCCGGCTCTGCCGAAGCCGGGGCCATGCTGTTTTTCCGGGGCTTGCCCAGCAATTTCTTTTCAGTCTTGGCAGGGAGGGGGCTGGGGGGTAAGGTAACCGGATGTCCGAATCAGAACCTGCAGCCGTACTTAGCCTCGCTATTCATGACAAGGCGGTCCTGTACGGCGCCTATATGTCTTTTCTTGAGAATGGGGGGTTGTTCGTACCCACTGATCAACCGTACACCCTTGGCGAGGAGGTGCTGTTGCTACTAACCCTGATGGACGAGCCGGCGAAGATTCCGGTGGCCGGTAGCGTGGTTTGGATTACCCCTGCAGGTGCTCAAGGTAATCGGCAGACGGGTATTGGTATCCAGTTTTCGGAGCACGATGCCGGCATCGGCGCGAAGATAGAAAATGACCTTGCGGGTGCGCTGGGAGCGGACAAGCCGACAGAGACGCTGTAGCACCTTGTCGCTTGGGTGCAGTGCAAAGGCGATCAATGCTTAAAAAAACGGGCCCCGAGGGGCCCGAAATATAGACTTTTAG
>CALKEI010000125.1 GCA_938085095.1 uncultured Luminiphilus sp.
AGATCACCGAGAGCACGTCGCAACGGACGGTGTAGCGTCGATGTAGGTCATTACTGACCAAACCCAGATGCCGCTTGATTTCCCAAACAGACTCACCGCTGCCCCGCCGATAGCCGAACACCGTGACATCGTTGCTGAAGCACTGCATACAGTCGCCGGTAATCAAACCGAGGAGTGTCGATTTTCCCGCGCCATTCTCGCCGGTGACAAGCGTGTGCTGCAATGGCGCGATCTTGACCGTCAGCTCTGTCAGCACCTGGCGCCCCCCATACTGAACGGTACAGTCATTCAGCTCCGCAACGTAGGGGGCTTCATACGATTCGAGCTGAATGGCATCGTCGGGAATACCTGGCTGCACAATCTGATCGCCACCGACGCTTGCCTCAAGCTGAGCCAACTGGGCCTCGCGCGACTCGCCGTCAAAAACCACCATCAGGCCATCGTCAATATGGGCGAAGCGCTCTACCCATGGGGGAATATCAGAGCGATTGCTCAGTAAAAGCACCACGCTCGCGCCCGACGCGACCACTTGGCACAGCGTCTCATTTAAGGCGGATACTGTCTTCTGGTCCAAACTGTCAAAGGGGTTGTCGCAGACCAGCAATCGGGCGCCTTCCAACAGCGCTTTCAGCACCATTAATTTGCGGCTCTCTCCAGTACTGAGCTCGCGATAAAACGCGTATAACCGATGGCGCATATTCAATGCGTCGATAAGCGGATCGTCGAGGCGAGACGATGGCAGAAAGTCCGCAACTCGCGTACCCCACTCGTCCTCCGGAATAATATCGGTGGCTGCGAGACGCCATTCTTCTTCGTAAATAGCTTGCTGCCGCTCGAAGGAAATCAAGGCAATGTCCTGTTGACCCAGACTATGCTCCACGCTGCCTGTTTGCGGGGCGATCTCGCCAACCAACAGTTGGTCGACCACCTTTTTCCCCGATCCATTCAGCCCAAACAGGCACCATCCTTCACCCGGTGATATAGACCACTCAGGTACTACCAAACCATCATAGTGGCAGTCAGATAATCGAATAAATGGCGATGAGGCGTTCATTACTTCCTGTCCAAGCTGAATGCGTGAAGGGCGTTTAGCCGACCGCTCACAGCAGCGCCAAGCACTGACTCGGCGTCTCGAGCATGACACAACAATTAAGGATTTGCCCTCGATTTGCCGCTACACTGCGCGCCACTGAGATGAGAGGATTCCCACCCATGACCGATTGCAGCGCACGCATTGAGCAACTCAATGCCAATGCACCCACCTTCATCCGCCTGCTGGGCGGAGCGGTGATTGCGCTGGATAGGACGGCTCACAGAGCTGTTTTTACCTTTACCGTGCCTCTGGATTACTGTCATTCGGTAGATATCGTTCAAGGCGGCTTTGTCACCGCTATGCTCGACGCCGCCATGTCTCACGCCCTCTTTGGCACCGACGACTCGGTCAGTGGCGTAGCATCGCTCGATATCGCGACCCAGTTCATGGGTATCTGCCGAGGGGAACAACCCCTGCAGGTCACTGGCTGGGTCAAAAAAGCGACTTACCGGACGGCTTTTTTAGAAGCGGAGCTCCGTGACGAAAAGGGGCAACTTATTGCGGCAGGCCAGTCTGTCGCCAAGCTCACGCGGGAATCAACAGACGCATCATCACGCTGAATCGTCACTACCGTAATCGTGGCAGCACCTTCTCGGCGATATACGCCATTCTCCGATCACCAGACTCAACGCTCTCGCCCGGAAACTGGGCCCAAAAATGAATATCGGATATCTGGGGGTACTGCTCGATCATAGCGCTCAGCTTCTCAACGGCTGTATCGGCGTCCCACAGCTCATACAAGCCATTTTCAATCGCGGTGCGGGCATCCGGAAATAAAGGGGTTTGATCAGGCGGGCCGAACGCTCCCCAACGAATATACTCATTAGATTG
The DNA here is from genome assembly GCA_938085095.1 of uncultured Luminiphilus sp. Lineage (GTDB taxonomy): Bacteria > Pseudomonadota > Gammaproteobacteria > Pseudomonadales > Halieaceae > Luminiphilus. The sequence continues at coordinate 1,925 of CALKEI010000125.1, forward strand.
GTAGAGCACGTGATCGCCAACACGCTCGGCCTCCGCCTCAGGGTCCTCGGCAATTATTGCCCAGCAGCCGAGAATGATATTGCCTTCTTCAGGCGCTTTACCATTAGCCGCTAAACACTCTACGTAGGTATCCATGCCAATACCGCCCGTGCACAGAAATCCATCTGCTATTCGCGCTGCACGGTCAATCGCTGGTGGCGCCATACCGCCCAGTAGAACCCGTGGCGCGCGCTTTGGCGGCGGCGTGATTTTAAAATCACCTACCGCAAAACGCTTGCCCTCAAAATTAACGGGTTCACCTGACCAGGCACGTCGCAATATTTCGATACCTTCCTCGACCAAGCTGGGTCGATGAGAAATCTTGCGCCCGAACTGATCGAACTCTAACTGGCGATAACCGATGCCCACTCCGAGGTCGAAACGGCCCCCAGAAATTAGCGAGAGTGTGGCGGCGTCTTCCGCCATGCGAACCGGGTCCGCGATCGGCAGCAGCATCAGATTGGTTCCCAGGCGCATCCGCTCGGTGCGAGCAGCGATCGCCGCGTGAATAACCAAAGGCGAAGGGGTATAGCCGTCGTCGCAAAAATGATGCTCCGTCAACCACACTGAGTCGAAGCCCATCGTCTCTGCTCGCGTGATCTGGTCGAGGCGCTCAGAGTAGAATTGCTCAAAATCGATCTGCCACGGCTCCGGGTTACGAAAATCGTACCAAAGTCCAAAATCCACGTTAGAAGTCATAGTGCTCCCTCTCTCAGAGGCGGGTGATGAAATCATTAAGCGCTGAGAGATATCCCTCGCGCTCTTCCATAAACGGCGCATGGCCACTCTCAGGGAACTCTACGCCCGTGGCGCGGGGGTGGTTCTGCGCTACCCAGCGCGAAATGTCGGGTGAGACGAAACCATCCTGTCCACAGATAAACGACAGAACCGGTTTGTCCAGCCCCATCAACATGTCTCGCTGATCAAGATGCGCCAGTTCACCCAACGTCGCTGAAGCTCTCGCGCTGGAGTTGAGGAACGCACCGGCCATTGAAGCCAACACCGCATCGGTAGGCGGCTTGGCACAAATAGCCGTCGCCAACATCGTCAGAAAGTTGACGCGATCCTCGTTCATTGCGGCAACGTTGCCTTCAACATCCTCCGGCATACCGCCGATAGCAAGATCTGCTTTCTGAGTGTAAATGGGGCTCGCGCCGGCGGTCAGCACCAGCGCCGCGCAGCGTTCTCCCAACAAGCTGGCCGCATGGGTCGCGACAGCGCCGCCCAGTGACCAACCGTTAACCACCACATCGGATAGATCTAAGTGATCGACCAGCGCAACAACATCGCGGGCAATAGCGGCGATACTCAGGTCGGCAAAGTCATGATCAGATCGGCCACAGCCGCGATGGTCTAGGGTGACCACCCGATGCCCCGCAGCTTGCAGGGGCAAAATCACACCGTCCCAGCAGCGATTGTCCATGCCCCAGCCATGAATCAACACCAGCGCTTGCCCGGCTCCCCCCAGATCTTCGTAATAAATACTCTTGCTGCCATCCACTTCCAATCTTGCCATGGTCAGTTCTCCCCTCGGTGGGTAATCGCCGCCATTAACGTCGCGGCAAAATGCTCAAAGTAAGCCTCTAGATCAATAGCGTCGGGCGCGACTACCCACTGATAGATTGTCCCAAACATTGTCGAGCAGTAGCCGGTAGCGAACTGTTCAGCATCGACATCCATCCTCACCTCTCCAGCCGCCTGGCCCTGTTCAATCCACTGCTGCACGTCGCGGCGATATATGACGTGATGGTTTGCAAGGCTGGCGCGGATATCTGATTCACGCCCAAGGGACTCGTACCAAAGGATGTACATTGCTCGAAGGTAGCCTGACTCGCGCGTGAAGATATCGCGCTGCGCCTGAATGGCTGCCTGCAAAGCGGCGAGCCCGTCTTTACCCGCAAGATAGGTCGACAGGTGCGCCTTCCAGATCTCGTCAAAGCGGGCGAAAAGCTCCATCCACAGGCCGTCTTTGGATCCAAAGCGATAGCTCGCCAATCCACGACTGTATCCCGCCCCTTCCCCGATATCCTTGAGCGTCGTCTTCGCGGTACCCCGCTCATTCACCAGCTCGATCGCCACTTCGAACATCTTCTGATCGGACAGCGCGGTCCGCTCAGCCTGTGTGTTGCCCACCGAGGTATCGGTCACCGCAGCATCAGCCATCATCCCCTCCAAAAGCCTTGTGTTTCTCGACCGCAAGCGCTCCTGCAGCCAGCTGTTCTCGCAGCAATTTTTTATTCAATTTACCGACGCTAGTCTTGGGAATCTCATCAAGAAACGCCCAGTATTCCGGCACCCAGAACTTCGCCACTCTATCGAGCAAAAATGCACGTAAGCATTCTGGCAGCGTGTCGATATCGGCGCCCGACTTAGCGCTGACAATCGCCAGCGGCCGCTCTTGCCACCGAGGATCTTCGATCGCAATGACCGCGATCTCCGCCACGCTATCATGCTTGAGCAGCTCGTCCTCAAGATCCACCGACGAAATCCACTCGCCACCCGACTTAATAACATCCTTGGTTCGATCGGTCAGCTGCACATAGCCTCGCTCATCGACCATTCCTACATCACCGGTGCGCAGCCAGCCATCGTCAGTAAACGCATCACTGG
>CALKEI010000126.1 GCA_938085095.1 uncultured Luminiphilus sp.
GCGCATAAAGCCCCAAATATTTGATGCCAAGCAAGATCAAGAATGGTCGATTGCTGAAGGCGGAGCGAGCCTGCTCAGCGAAAGACACCCGTATTCGCGTGCGTTGGGTCGCCGGTGCATCCCGGGTGGCGACAAAACACGCCAGGGAGGCGGCGAGGATGATCGCCGCGGTAATAAACGACATCACCGAAAACGCCTCAGTTTCCGGCATGCCCAAGGTATCGCGGGCATAGACCACCAGTCTCGGTGCGAGGGCTATACCGACAAACGTGCCCACGGCAATCCAGGCCACTCGAAAGGACATCAGCTTGGAACGCTCGTACGGATCCCGCACCATCTCAGCCGGCATCGACATGTAGGGCACGTTGAATACGGTATAGGCGGTGGCCGCCAACAGCAGCATGATCAGTATCCAGACCTGTGTCGGGACAAAGGTAACGGTATGGACCGAGAAGAGGCCCATGACACTGAGCGCGGCAAGCACCCCGCCCGCTGCGAGATAGGGCCGGCGACGCCCCCAACGACTGGTGGTCCGGTCACTGATAATGCCCATCACCGGATCGGTGATGCCATCGTAGATCTTGGACGCAAACACCAGGCCACCCACGAGCGCTGGGGCGATACCCACTGCACTGATCAGGTAGACCATCAGCATCGCAGTTTGAGTATTAAGCAGACTCGACATCGCCAGGGTGCCGAGGCTCCAGCCAAAATAGAGTCGCGTGGAGCTATCCGGCCCGATCACGAGCGCGATGGGGACTGCTTAATGCGCTCGAGCGGTTCGAGCAGCCGCTCAACCCAATCAGCACGCTCCAGATCAAACGTCTCGTCCGGCACGAACGCTTCGATCGCCTCAGCGGAGGGGGCTTTCCCCTCCTCACACAAGGCGATGAGCGCATGAAGCTGCTCGCGCGTCGCCGCCAGCTCTTCACCCAACACCAAAACCATCTGGTACAGCGCCTGTATCGCCGGGTCCTCAAAATAAATCGGTTTGTCTGCCGGCTGAGCCCCTTCTTTCATGGCTTTCGTGCCCCTACCATGTACCACACCAATGGCCCGTCGACCTGGGGTTGATACGCCTCGAATACCGCTTCCTCCGGGAATCCGGCCAGCACAAGCGCTTCTGCCACGGAGGTCTCAGCGAAAGTTTGCCAGAAGGGCTCATCATTATGTGCGACCTGCCAGCTCGACAACCATTGCTGAAACGGTGGCGTGTCGGCGCGCTGGGTTGGGACGTCCTGATGTACCACCAGACCACCGGGCTTGAGCAGCCTGAAGCTCTCTCGCATCACCCCCTCCAGCATGTGCCGTGGAATCTCATGCAGCAAAATATTGCTCACCACCAGATCGAACGAGGCGTCGGGAAAACCGGTTGCGCTGGCGCAGGCCTGCCTGAAATGAATCGGAAGGCCGAGTGCTTCGGCCCGAGGATGGGCATAGCGCAGCAGACCCGCTCCCAAATCGATGCCGTGGATTTCCGCCTCGGGAAATGCCACCGCATAGTTTCCGGTTTGACCACCGTAACCACATCCAAGGTCTATAACCCGCTCGGGCATGAGGCCGGGGAAGGTATTGCTTATAAATCGCACTACCGCTTGCCCCTTGCTGTCCTTTTTGCCGGTGCCGGCACCACGGCTATAGAGCGTTCCGCCGGCTTCCTGAAGGGCGCCGGCATGCCAGTCACCATCGCCGCGGTCGAGACAGTAACCCCCGGGCTGGCCATGATAGGCCGTTTCAATAAAATAATCGGGCATCTCAAGATCCGGGGCTAATTGCAAAGAACCCTTTGCTGCGCCCCCCCAGAACGCTTCTGCCGCTGCATTGAGTTGCCCCGTTTGGCGCGTCACCATATCGCTCAGCGCACGCCACATTTGCTGCTGAGAACCGATGTTGAGGGCACTCCAGACGGCGAAGGCCGGGTGACGATCTAGCCGCAATGATGTCTCACTGCCCTCCACGTCAGCGCCCACTCTGACGCGAGACCGTTCGAACTCGTCTTGCAGCGTTGAACGGGCGAACTGCCCTAACTGGCGCTTGGCGTGAAAAATAAACGACTGCCTGCCGCGGTCGCGGCAGCTTTGTGACGGCGACAGCGCATGGACCGTCGAGCGATTCATTTCCGCTACGGGCTTCGACATCGCGTTCGCCTCACCATGGGTATGACCCCAAATATCCTGCGTGCGTGCAGGCCGGTCAAGCCCCCCCTACAGTATTCAGGCCGCCTTGCCCTCGCTGTCTTGGCTGCTATCCCAAGCGCTGGGCCATTTTTGCTCCAATGCCGAAAGATGCTGAAAGAGCGCTCGGATACGGGCCGATTGTCGAAGATCTTTGTGGTGCAGCAACCATGTATAGCCCCAGTGAGCGGAGGGCACTCCCGGCAATAAGATCAGGTCAGGATGTTGCCTCGCTAAAAAGCAGGGTAACGCCGCCACACCCAACTTGTTGGTCGCCGCTACCATGCGAGGGGTGATGCCATCGATCAGATGACGGCTTTTGAGGCCCAATGAATCGGGATCCGGCAGGTCACCCAACGACAACGCCCGTCCCGAGGCCCGTATACAGGTGAGCTCACGGCGACCATGGGCAGCCTCACTCAGCAACTCATGGTGGACGTAATAGCCCATCGAAATACGACCCAGCTTGATGCCGACAATATCCTTCGGCGGTCGCTTATGCTTAGGTATACCTCGTACCGCAATATCGGCCTCGCGCCTGGCGAGATCTACGGGCAGATCACTGATGGTGATGTCCAGCTCGATACGGGGATATTCAATCGCAAATTCTGACACCGACTCGGCCACGTGAGTCACCGGCACAGCGGGCAGTGACAACTTAATGCGACCCGTGAGATCAGTATCCTTTCCGCTCACCTGCCGCTGCGCCTCGGTCAGCATTTCCTCCACCTCCGTCGCGGTGGGAAGCAGCTGGTCCGCTAGCGGTGTTACCTTGAACCCATCTGGTGTTCGGTCGAAGAGGCGCCCCCCGACCTCCTGCTCTAGAGATTCGAGACGACGCATCACCGTTGTATTGCTGACACCCAACGTGACAGCCGCTTTGCGGGTAGAGCCCGCGCGCGCAAGTGCCAGCAGCACCTTTAAATCATCCCAATTCATTGGGTCGTTCCCCCGGATGAGGGGTGCCGCTGGCCTAGATCATCAGGAAACCAGCGTGGCCCCGTTTTTGTCTTTAAGCACCACCTGCTGATCGGATTCAGCATCGCCGGAACACTGTAACGTCGTGGATGAGTCACCCGCAGGTGTTACCTTGAGCTTGAGTGTCGTCACGCCGCGATAAGACTTAGTGCCGTACATTTGGACCCGCGTCTCTTCGCCATACATGACCTTTAGCGCCGATTTACAGATCGCCAACTGCTCACTGGTATCCGCCACTGCACCCGCAGCATTTACCAGAAATGAGACAGCCATTACCGCCGCCGTGCGCTTTCCAAAACCAACCAATTTCATAACGGACCTCCATATTTGGGTGGGAAGCATTGTGCTTCACGCGCACTATACGGAATCCGATTACGCAACGATTGTAACATTATTAACCTCTAGTCGTATCGTTTTTGCAACAGCCTGTATCAGGCTGAGCGTTGATCCACGGTTGTGGTGCTCTAGGGAATGGGAGAGGATCGTGTGTCATTGATAACGAGGCAGGCCATGTTCTCTTCGCCAGGACAGCCAATTCGATTGCTCATGGTCAGCGCAATAGTTGCCCTTGTGGCAGCCTGCGGCGGAGGTGGCTCCGGCGATAGCTCACCGCCACCTTCAAATGGGGGGGGCGCCACCCCACCCGCCGATCCGAAACCTGACTTCACCGAGGTCGACGAAACGTTTCAAACTTTTATTAATGAAAGCATTGTCTTCGACGGCATCAGCTATGTCGTGGTGGATGCTCAGGGCACCTTGCACACCGCGACCTTTGGTGACCACTCCATCGATACGGTGGTCATGCTCGCCTCTACCAGCAAAGTGCCGGCCGTCATGACGTTAATGGCACTGGAGGAAGACCCAGCATCCAGCTTTGACATGAATCAACCAATTGGCGAGGTACTCCCCTTCGATGGTGTTTACGCGAATCGCACTCCCGCACAACTGGTGAGCAACACCTCGGGCATACCGGGGCTGAGGCAATTGGCACTCTACGGGCCACACCTGTGCCAGTTCAGTAATGAGGCAGCGATCGAATTCGAGAACTGTGGGCAAATCCTAGTTAGCGTGCCCTTACCCGACAGTCATGACGCGGGGTCGATTTTTGACTACGGCGGCAGCCAATGGCAGCTCGCCGGGGTGACGGCCGCTGTTTCGGCTAATGCGACCTGGAACCAGTTGGTTGACCAGTACTTTGGTATTCCCTGTGACCTAGAGGTCTTCACCTTCGGCAATATGTGGGAGAACCTATTGGAGTGGGACGGCACTCCAGGCAGCTTGAGAGGGCAAGCTAACCCCAACATTGAGGGCGGCGCCATTACCAACCTTGCTGACTACGCGACGCTACTGCAGATTCATCTGAACGGCGGCTACTGTGGGGAAACTCAGGTACTCAGTGAAGCCGCGCTTTCCGAGATGCGCCTGGACCGCGGCGGTGTGGTGGCAAAAGATCCCAGGCCCTATGGCATGGGCTGGTGGATCAATGCTGATAACCCTGGGGTCTATGATGATCCCGGCGCCTTTGGCTCTGTCAGCTTTCTGGACATAGAACGGGGCTTCGGTGGCTACGTCGCCATCGATGATTACACAGGTGTGGACGCAGACGCGCCTGCCAGACTGGTTCGCAGAGAGATTATCCCGCTGCTGCAAGCTGCATTTGATGCGGTAGCGCAATAGGCAGCGAATGCGACGTCTCATAATCGCCGCATTGATCGACCAACATAACGAGAAGATCGCACCATGAATGCACCACTCCAAGACGTCAGCACTCTCCCGATCGACGCGATCGATGTCAGCGACGCGACGCTGTACCAACAGGATGCGTGGCGGCCCTACTTTGCCCGACTGCGGGCGGAAGACCCCGTGCACTGGAGCGAGAACGACCTATTTGGCGGCTTTTGGTCGGTCACGCGCTTCGAGGACATCACCGCGGTAGACGGTAACCATGAGGCCTTCTCTTCAGAACCCGCGATCACCATCGGTGACTATGGTGATGACCTGCCGGTGCGGCAATTTATCGCGATGGACCCGCCGATTCACGATGTGCAACGCGCCGCCGTACAGGGCGTTGTGGCACCGCGCAACCTGGCGGATCTAGAGGGCCTGATCCGGCAACGCGTCGGCGATATGTTGGATGATCTCCCGGTTGGCGAGTCGTTTAACTGGGTCGAGAAAGTCTCGATCAACCTCACCACGCAGATGTTGGCCACGATCTTTGATTTCCCCTTCGAGGATCGACACAAGTTGCCTTACTGGTCAGATATGGCGACCTCTCTCCCTGAGGCAACCGGCAGCGACGGGGATGTCGACGAGCGCACCGCCGCCTTGCAGGAATGCCTGGGTTACTTCACCGAGCTGTGGCATCAACGCAAAAACAACCCGCCAGACACGATGGACCTCATCAGCCTGCTGGCCACCAATCCCAAAACACGGGACATGGTGGACGACCCGCTGGAGTACTTGGGTAATCTGATTTTGCTGATCGTAGGCGGCAACGATACCACCCGCAATTCGATCACCGGAGGCGTACTGGCGCTCAATCAGAACCCGGATGAATACGCCAAGCTCAAAGCGGACCCCTCGCTGATACCGAGCATGGTGTCTGAAGTCATTCGTTGGCAGACCCCGCTGATGCACATGCGCCGCATCGCCACGCGGGACGTCGAACTCGGAGGTAAAACGATTCGCAAAGGCGACAAGGTGGTGATGTGGTACTTGTCAGGCAATCACGACGAGACCGCGATCGAGCGCTGTAACGATTTCATCATCGACCGCAAAAACCCCCGCTACCACCTCTCCTTTGGTTTTGGCATCCACCGCTGCATGGGCAACCGGCTGGGTGAGATGCAGCTCCGTATCCTGTGGGAGGAAATCCTCAAGCGCTTCTCTCACGTGGAGGTGGTCGGGCAACCGGAACGGGTGCTGTCGAACTTCGTCAGGGGATACTCGTCACTGCCGGTCGTGCTGCACGCGTGACCTGTTTGCCTCTGCCATAAAAAACCCGGCCAACGCCGGGTTTTTTATGTTGCGAGACCTCTAGACGAAACGCCGGATCCCCAGCGCCGCGAGTAGCAACGAGGTTAGCAACAGCAACAGCGCAGGCAGCACAGGCACTGGCGTGGGCGTCTCGGCCCCAGTGGTGGCGACCGACACCCACTGCGCATAGAGTGTGTCAGTGCCCGAGTTCGGCAGCGTATACGTGTCGCCACCGGCATAGTCATCCCCTGAACCATCCGCTGCGGTGTTCCAGCCCATAAACGTGTAACCGTCACGGGTCGGCACCGTGCTTGATACCGTCACATCAGACGCCGCATCACCGGTCTGGTCGGCAGGTTCACCCGTTCCACCTTGTGGTTCATAGGTCAACGTCACCGTGTTGATCTCCCACTGCGCATAGAGCGTGACAGACCCCGAACCCGGCAGCGTAGCCGCGTCACCACCCGAGTAATTGGTACCCGAGCCGTCAACTGCGGTGTTCCAACCCTTAAAGGTGTAACCGTCACGGGTCGGTACGGTCGTCGGCACCGTGGCCTCCGATCCCGGATCACCCG
>CALKEI010000127.1 GCA_938085095.1 uncultured Luminiphilus sp.
GTAATGGGGTACTGCAAGGAGAGGGGTATCGGCCAGAGCGGGCTGTCAGTCAGCTGGATGAGCGGGCGATGCACAGTGTCTTCGAGGTGAACACCTTTATACCGATGCGCGTTCTGGGCGCGCTGACGCCGCTCCTCAAACACAGTCGGGCGCCCCGTGTCGCCGTGCTGTCGGCCAGGGTGGGGAGTATTGGTGATAACCGTCGGGGTGGCTGGTATAGCTATCGAGGCAGTAAAGCGGCACTGAATATGATGCTGAAATGCGCGGCGCTTGAATTGTGCCGACTCAATTCCTCGGCCAAGTTATTGGCCTACCACCCGGGGACGGTTGATACGCCACTATCCAAGCCCTTTCAGGGGAGCGTCGACCCGAAAACATTGCTGTCGCCGGAGCGCGCCGCTGAAGCGCTCGATACGGTGCTGGCTGAGGTTGAGCCCGATGGCGAGCTCTCTTACCTTGATTGGCGAGGCGAGGCGATCCCTTGGTGAGACGCGCTTTCGCGCTCGCGCCTGATGGGAGGCAGCAGGCATGCTCATCAGGTTCTTGCCCCATGTCACTTATTGCACCCGCACCCGCTGTACATCTATCCGTATTCGGTTAGGCTAGCGCACTAAAGTTTATTTAGAAGGAGTTTCCTATGAGAGTAATGATAGCTGCATTTTTCACGCTGTTTGCTGTCGCAGCACAGCCCGTTTGGGCGGACGACGTCAGCACTACTATTGAGAATTTCCGCGCAGCGGGCGCTAGCGATTTTATCGACGATTCGTATGGCTACGCGGTATTCCCGAGCATCGGCAAAGGCGGCATTGGAATTGGTGGTGCGCATGGCAAAGGCGAAGTTCACGTGGACGGCGAGCGCGTAGGCCAAACCAAAATGAACCAGATCACCTACGGTCTGCAATTGGGTGGTCAGGTCTACAGCCAGATGATTTTTTTCCGCGACGAGCGGGCGTTTGATGATTTCACATCAGGCAATTTTGAGTTTGGTGCGCAGGCGACAGCGGTTGCGCTGACGGCGGGCGCTCAGGCGTCGACCTCGACAGGGGGTGGCGGCAATACCTCATCTGGTACCGATTCTGATTCGAGTAAAGTCAGTGCCAGTGAACGCCAGTATGACGGTCGCAGTGGAATGGCCACGTTTACCATTGCCAAAGGTGGCCTGATGTATGAGGCAACGCTCGGCGGGCAGAAGTTTAAGTACGAAGCCGACTAAAAACAGTCATAGACGCAGGCCGCCTTTGGGCGGCCTTTTTTTTGTTTGCCGGGCTGATCGGAGAGGGTACTCCTCTGTTCGGAGTTAATGCCCCTCTACTACGGTGAAATGAATATCGACGCTGGGCAAGCGGGCTAGTAAGGCATCACCAAGTGCGCTCGCTGGCGTCCAGATGCCTCCTCCAACCTGCAGTTCGTCTCGAGCCAGAGTGAGTCCTGCCTGCGCGAGCATCCGAGAGGTGGCGCCGTATCCCGGATCGCGCTGCCCGGCAACCTTTACCCGCAAGCTGTTTTCGCCGTCGGTGCCATGCGCCCAGAATTCAAAAAAGCCGTTTTCCCGAGTGGTTTCATTGGGGCCTTCGCCAGGGTCTGGCAGTACTTTCTTCAAGAGTGCCCGGGTCGGTGAAAAAAATGTCCCCGCCATTACCGTTCCTAGACCCGCTGCGCTGATCAGCGCCTTGGCTCTACTGCTACACAGCTGGGACTCGTCATATTTGAATTCTGCGCCATAGGGTAGACCGGCCAGCGCATGGGAGCGCCTGACCACCTTGGTATTGATCGCAGCCATGACGAACGGGCCGGTCCAGGATTCGAAGTCATCATCCCAGGCGATACCGGCCTGGTCGGGTGTGTCCGAGCCCTTCTCCAGTCCGGCCGGATACAGTGCGTAGGGATCCATCACGCGTTCGCGGATGACAGGATCTTTTGACGCCTGTTCGGCGACGAGCATGAGGCTTGCGACTGTGCCACCGCTGACGCCTCCTGCGGCACGACCCATTCGTCCGGCCACGCGGCCCGCGTACCCGCCAAAGCGCTCTTTGAAGTGCTTTTGCAGGAAGAAGACTGAGAGGTCTGATGGAATGGAGTCGAATCCACAGCAGTGCACTAGGCGTGCACCGCTGGCCTTGGCGAGTGGGTCGATGCGCTCATACACCTCCGCCATCCACTGGGCCTCTCCGGTCAGGTCACAATAATGAGTGCCCTCGGCTGCGCAGGCCTCCAGAACGGGTGTTCCGTATCGCGCGTAGGGGCCGACGGTGCTGATGAGTGCGCGGGTTTGACGGGCCATGGCCGCCAGTTGGGTGTCGTCCGCGCTGTCGGCAATCAGGATCGGTAGATCAGGCACATTGAGTTCGCGGCGCACTTGCTCGAGTTTTTGTTGATTACGCCCGGCAATGGCCCAGCGTAGGTCGGTGTGCTCAGTCGCAAGGTATTCTGCTACCAACTTGCCGGTGAAACCCGATGCGCCATACAGCACAATCTCGAACTGCCGATCGGTCATAGTGTTCTCGTTTGTTGAATAATCGTGTGAAGGGTAGCAAGTCTGCCGCGCAAGCCGGGCGGCTCAGGCTGGTACTTCTGCGCACAATGTTCATATGGGGTTATCGCGCACCATCAAATGCGACATATCCCCATGGAGCACGGCGTGTTGACGCAGTAACATAGCCGACAGCTTCTTGTTTGAGAATTAAGTCATAGTGAGGAAGAGGCATAGCCGCCACGGAAGGGGGCCGTCAAGGCACGTTTCCGTTGCAAACGTAGTGATGAATAGCCCGAGCGTGGCCGGACCAAGGAGATAAAGATGATTGCCCAATTGCGGCGAGTTGCGTGGCCGATCGGAGCGGGTCTTGCAGGTATCGCAATCTACGCTTTGTTGCAGGTGACCAAGCCGCAGCCGGAGCCCAATATTGAGCCGCCGCGTCCCATCAGCGTCGAGGTGGTGCCCGCTATCCGAGCGACTACACGACCGACTGTAGTCGCCTATGGTGAGGTGCGTCCGGGTGTGCGCACCCAGCTCGTGGCACAAGTTGGCGGCAAGATTACTGCGATTGCTCCGGCCTTTATTGAAGGGGGACAGTTTGGTCCGGGTGATGTGTTGCTCTCGATCGAGGATACGGACTACCGGGCAGTCGTTGATGAGCGAGAAGCCCGCATCGCCTCAGCGGTAGTTGATCTCGAACAGGCGTTGGCTGACGCCGACGTCGCTCGGAAGCAGCTCGCAGGACAAAAAAATCCCTCGCCACTGGCGCTGAAAAAACCACAGGTGGCGCGCGCGCAGTCTTCTCTGAAGGCAGCAGAGACGTCGCTGTCGCTCGCGCTCACCAATCTCGAGCGAACACAGATCAGCCTGCCTTTTGCCGGCAGGGTGGAAGTTCAGTCGGTGGATCTCGGTCAGTACGTAAACCCCGGGAAAGTGCTGGGAACGGTGTTTGGTACCGATGTTGCCGAGGTCCGCTTGGCGCTCACCATTAACCAATTATCCGCTTTAGGTGTTCCCATCGGTTTCAATAGTGGCGATGCCGCGGGCTTGTCGACGACGCTGTCGGCGATGGTGGGTGGAATGTTGCATCAATGGCAGGGAACGCTGACGGGGCTTGATGCCGCAATCGATCCGGCGACGCGGACGGTTTATGGCACGGTCAGAGTCGAGGATCCTTATGGCCAGGCACACTCCGTGACCGGCATGCCACTGGCAGTGGGCCTATACGTGGATGCGGAGATTCAGGGGCGTCCGATAGTGGACGCGGTTCAAATTACTGCAGAAGGTCTGCGGCCCGGAGATGAGGTGTTTGTGATCGATGGTGAAGGCCTGCTCGATGTGCGCCAGGTCGACGTTATCCATCGCAATCGCGATACTGTCCTGCTCTCTTCAGGCGTTGAGGCCGGAGAGCGGGTGATCGTATCGGCCATTCGCAACCCGATTCGCGGTATGCGCCTCGAAGCCATCGACGACAGTGTGATTGCCGAGAGCGCCAGTACCGAAGCGGCTATCGAAGACAACGAAGCCTGAGGGTAATGACATGGAAAGTCTGATCCGGTGGTGGGTGCGCAACCCGGTTGCCGCCAACCTGTTAATGCTGATCATCATCACCGCGGGCTGGTTGGGCCTGCGTGATATCGAGAAAGAAGCTTTCCCCTCGGTGCAACCCGATATTATTCAGGTTGAATTGATCTGGCCGGGTGCTTCCCCGAAAGAGGTAGAGCAGCAGGTCATTCAGCGCGTGGAAGAGGCGCTGAAAAATGTCTCCAATGTGTACCGTGTTACCTCGGAAGCCAGAGAAAGTTTCGGTTCGCTGTCGGTAGAGACATACCCCTCGGTAAATCTGAATACGTTCCTCAATGACATCAAGAATGCGGTCGACTCGGTGACCGCGTTTCCCCGAGATATCGAGAACCCCCGGGTGCGGCGTCTTGAGTGGCGTCAGGAAATGATGCGGGTCACGCTCGCAGGCGATGTCGGAGAGCGTGCGCTGACGCGCTTGGCAAACCGCTTGCGTAATGAGGTGGCGGGCCTTCCTTACATTTCGCAGGTGGAGGTTTTCGGCTCTCGTAGCGAAGAAGTCACCATTGAGCTCTCCGAGCGCGCGCTGCGCACGTATGGCTTGAGCTTTTCCGATGTCGCCACGGCCATTCGACGTGACTCGATGAATATTTCAGTGGGAGAGGTGCGTACCCAAACGGGCGACGTGCAGTTGCGGGCAGAGAATCTCGCCGACAGTCAGACCGATTTCGAGCAGATTGTGATTCGCCAGACGGCGAATGGCGGTCAGGTGCGAGTAATCGATGTGGCGACCGTCATTGATGGATTCGAGCAGAACCCTATTCTCGCCACCGCAAATGGAAAGCCCGCCGTATTGCTGCAGGTAAAGTCTACTGACGATATGCAGGTCGTGAAGGCCAGTCAGGCCGTGAAGCGGTGGATTGAGCAAACGAAGCCCACTTTGCCTGTCGGAGTGGAGCTCGACCTTTGGTCAGACACCGCGGATATTTATGAAGATCGCATGGAGCTGATCGCCGAATCCTCCATTATCGGCCTGCTGCTGGTGTTCGGCATTCTCATTTTGACGTTGGAACCGAAAGTGGCGCTGTGGGTCACGGTGGGGATTGGCGTCAGCTTTCTTGGTGCCTTCGCACTGCTTCCTGCCAACGATGTGTCACTGAATTTATTGTCGACCTTTGCCTTTCTGCTGGTTTTGGGGATTGTGGTCGATGACGCGATCGTGGTGGGGGAGAGCATTCATCACCACGCACACCAGCGAGGTCTGAAGGGCGAAGATGCGGCCATAGCCGGTGCCTTCGCAGTGAGTCGGCCTGTTATTTTTGCAGTGCTAACCACGATCGTGGCGTTTGCGCCGTGGCTGTTTCTCTCGGGTATTACCGCGCAGTTCACGCGGCAGCTGTCGGTGGTTATCACGCTAGCATTGCTGTTCTCGCTGATCGAAGCTTTCCTGATTTTGCCCAGCCATCTGCGCAACTTAAAGATGTCCGCCCCCACATCGAAATGGATGATCCGCCAAAAGCGCATCGCGGACAGTATCGTGCGTTTTTCTGAGAATACCTATCGACCATTTCTCGAGTGGTGTTTGGCACGGCGATACACCACCGTGATGGTGTTCTTTTCCCTCTTTTTAGTGTCTCTGGGGCTCTTTAACAGCGGCTGGGTAAAGTTTTTCTTTTCGCCTCAGGTAGAAAACGAAGTGGTGTATATCGACGTGCGTTTGCCTCCAGGCACGCCCTATAGCCGCTCTTTAGAGGTGCTGGGACAACTCCAGCGAGCCGAACAGCAGCTCGTAGCAGACATCAATGGAGAAGCGAAGGTTGGTAAGGGCACGGGTGAGCTCATAGAGGGCTGGTACACCCGGGCGAGCCGCGGGAGTGTGGTTGCGATTGTTCAACTGGCCCCGCCCGATCAACGTCATCTGAGTGCAAGGGAAACAGCCGAGCGCTTCTCGGACTTAGTGGGAGACATACCAGATGCGGACGAGGTCAAGGTTAACTTCACTCTCAATGATAGTGAGGCCAGTATTACCTTCCTTCTGCAACACGATGATCTTGATACGCTAAATGCAGCTAGCCGCATGCTGCAGCAGCATCTTGCGAGCTACGACAAGACGTATTTTATTCGCGATGACCAGTGGGGCTCTTTGCCGGAGTTGCGGTTCAGTCTGTTGCCGGGTGCTGAGCGACTGGGTATCACGCTGGACGATGTATCGAGTCAGGTACGCCAGGCCTTTTATGGGGAGGAGGTTCAACGCCTGCCGCGTGAAGATGGTGATGTGCGCGTGATGGTCCGTTATCCCGAGGCGGCGCGAGCATCTCTGGGTTCGTTTGAGGACGTGCGCATTCGCACGCCCGATGGGCGACTCGTGCCGTTGCTAGCCGTTGCCGATGTAGAGGCTGGGCAGGCGACACGACGCATTACCCGGCGAAACGGCGAGCGAGTTGTCACCGTTCGTGCCACGGTTGAACCTGAATCATTAGAGGAAATTAATCGTGCAGTAAAAGACGGCTACGTGCCCGAGTTGCTGGCGATGTATCCCGGTCTCGACGTCCTGAAGGGAGGGTCGCAGGAGGCGGAGGCAGAGTTTTTCAGTGAGATCATCGCGCTGTATACGATCGCGCTATTTGTGATCTATGCATTGATCGCGGTGGCATTTCGATCCTACAGCCTGCCCTTGCTGATCATGACCGCGATGCCGTTTGGTTTCATGGGGGCGGTCTTTGGGCACCTGATTTTTAATTTGCCCATGGCACTGTTCTCATACTTTGGCATTGGCGCAGCGGCAGGGGTGGTGGTCAACGACAATCTGGTATTGATCGACTATGTGCGCCGATTGGAGCGCGAAGGCATGTCACCGCCAAAAGCGTTGGTGACGTCCGCAGTCAGCCGGTTCCGACCGATATTCTTGACCACGGTGACCACCTTTGTCGGCTTGATCCCGATCATGGCAGAGCAATCTACCAGCGCTCAGTTCCTGAAGCCCGCGGTTCTGTCGCTGGCGTTTGGGGTGTTTTTTGCGCTCTTTGTGAGCCTGTTGCTGGTGCCGGCGATGTATTTGGTGGGTTACGACTGGCAGCAAATGCGTCTCGCCAGAAAGCGACGAAAAACTGCCAGTCCCGGCGCAGACGAGGTTGCCTCGGCGCCGGCCTGATTTATCTCACGCCGTGCATCATGCGTTTCAGCAAGGGCGACAACATCAGCAGCACCAATCCGCCTGCCAGGCCGATGTAGAGCAGCTGACTAAAGAGCTCGGTATAGCCCGTTAGCGCGCCCGAGAGGTCTAGCGTGGATTCGTCCGAGGGCCGCGCGGCGATAGTGGCGATCTGTGCGGCCACATACGACGAATAGGCCGATGCCAAAAACCACGTCCCCATCATCACTCCCACAACAGAGGGCACAGCCAGTTTGGTGACCGCCGACAGGCCGACCGGACTCAGGCAGAGCTCGCCGGTTGTGTGAAGCAGGTAGGCCACAATCAGCCACCACGCTGACACCACGCCGGCTTGATCCGGAAACTGCGCGCCGTACACCAGTGCGCCAAAGCCCAGACCCGCTTGTGCGATACCCAGAGAGAACTTGACGGGGGTGCTCGGCTCCCATCCGCGTTGGCCGAGGCGAATCCAGAGCATGGCAAACAGCGGTGCCAGCGAAAAAATGAAGAACGAGTTGGCGGCCCCGAACTGTGCTGCCGTCAGTGAGACCCCAAAAAGCGTTTTGTCTGTCACACGGTCGGCATACAGCGTCATCGACCCCGCGCCTTGCTCGAACAGCGCCCAGAAGATCACTGTGGAGAGGGTTAGCAGGATCAGCACGAACATGCGCTCGCGCTCTACCTTGTTACAGCGGAAAAGCAGAAACCAGCCCAGTCCTGCCAGGACGGCCAGTGATAGGACATCGAGCAGCGTGCCCACCGTTTCGGTGAGCTGAACCAGCTGCCAGACCACTGCGACCATGAGCAGACTGCCCAGATAAATACTGCGTTCAACCGACAGTCCGGGTAGCCCGACGGAGTGCTTTAACCGTTCTGGCTGGGCGGGCTCACCGTGGCCCATGAGGTACTTTTGTCCCCACTGAAACACGATCAAACCCAGCAGCATGCCAATGCCGGCAGCGCCAAAACCCCATGACCAGCCATAGACCTCTCCCAGCCAGCCACAGAGTAAGGTCGCGCTAAACGCGCCTATGTTGATGCCCATGTAAAAGATGGTAAAGCCGGCGTCTCGGCGCGGATCATCTACCGGGTAGAGCTTGCCGACGACCGTAGAGATATTGGGCTTGAGAAACCCCACGCCGACGACGATAAGTGCCAGCGATAGATAAAAAACTGACAGTGCCTGATCGTCGCGAATAATGCCCTGTGCGGTTTGTTGCGCAGCTTCACCCTCAAAGGCCATTCCAAGGTGGCCGGCGACCAGCAGCAGGCCACCAAAGGTCACGGCTTTGCGCATGCCAATGAAGCGGTCGGCGATCAGTCCGCCGAGAACGGGCATGGCGTAAACAAGAGAAGCATAGCTCCCCAGCACACCCAGTCCGGCGGCGTCGGTAAACAGGTGGTACTTGGTGAGATAAAGCAGCAGCAGATATTTCATGCCGTAGAACGAGAAGCGCTCCCACAGTTCGGTGGCAAAGCAAACATAAAGCCCCTTGGGGTGGCCCCAGAGGTCGCCCGCGGGATTCGCGCTGAGTGTGGTCATCTTATCCTGTCCTGTTTTCGTCCAGCGTATCAAAGCCGCCATTGTGAAGTGTGGGTTGCGCAGCGCGCTAGGCCGCTTCGGCAAAATCGACTTCACCCCGTAAGGCATTCGCCATTTCGTCGGGATCCGTTATGCGCTTCACCTGAGCAAATAATGCGGCGGCCTGCGGGTAATACACTTTGAGGTAGACCAGCCATTGCTTGACGGGGTTGACCGCATAGCGGGGATCGTAGAGCGCCTGGTTGCGCGCTAGAAATTCAATGAGCAACTGGCGGGCCTCTTGCCAGCCAAAATCGGCATTGTCGTCGCCGCCATAAAGCGCCTGAACCGCAGCCCCGAGATCGGGTCGGCAGAGCGCACCGCGAGCGAGCATGAAGGCGTCGCAACCGCTGATGTCGGCGCAGCGCTGAATATCCGAGGGTGACCACAGCTCGCCATTGGCGATGACGGGATAGGGCAGCCTTTGCCGGGCCTTTTTGAGTTGATGCCAATGCGCCGGCGGGCGATATCCTTGACGCCGGGTGCGAGCATGGATGGTGATTTCGGTCAGGCTAACGCCTGACAGGGCGTCGAGAATGCCATCAAAATCCTCGTCGCTGTCGTACCCTAGACGAATCTTCGCAGTGACCGGTGTGGCTGGCGATACGCTGTCACGCACGCGTTCGCAGATCAATCTGATCAGCTGAGGAGATCGTAATAATGCTGCACCACCTTGTGATCGGTTAACGGTTTTCGCAGGGCAGCCAAAATTCAGGTCGATGCCGGGTGCGCCCAGGTCGGCCGCGCGAGCAGCATTTGCGGCCATCAACTCCGGGTCTGATCCCAGAAGCTGCAGATAGACCGGGACGCCCGAGGAAGTCAGGCCTCCATGCCTCAATTCGGGGGCATAACGAAAGAAAACGCGCTTGGGGAGGACTGTTTGAGACACGCGCACAAATTCTGTCACGCAGCGCTCGTAACCCCCGATTGCCGTCAGTTGTTCGCGCATGACGGCGTCGACCACACCCTCCATGGGCGCGAGAATCAGTCGTGGCGACATAGGTTGCATAGGGACCATGGCCGGCAGGGTAACCAGATACCCGACTTTTTAACAGTGGACGTGACGGCGAGGGCCTGGCTTTGTAGACTCCAAGACTCGAATCTCCTCGCCATGCCTATTGGTTTGGGCTAATGCTATGAATCCAAATTATCTAGATTTTGAACAGCCGATCGCGGATCTCGAGATGAAAATCGAGGAGCTGCAGGGGGTGGGGGATAACGCCGAGCTGAATCTTGGTGAAGAGATTACTCGTTTGCGTGAAAAATCGACCGCGCTGACCGAGAAGATCTATGCCGATCTCAGCGCCTGGGACATTGTACGGGTTGCCCGACATCCCCAGAGGCCCTACTCATTGGATTATATTCCCGAGATCTTTACGGAATTTGACGAACTTCATGGCGACCGCCACTTTGCTGACGACAAGGCCATTGTCGGGGGCGTAGCCCGCCTGGACGGCCGCCCGGTGATGGTGATTGGTCAGGAAAAGGGGCGCGCCGTCAAAGATAAGGTGTACCGCAACTTTGGGATGCCAAAGCCCGAGGGCTATCGCAAGGCGATGCGTCTGATGGAGATGGCCGAGCGCTTTAAGATGCCGGTTGTCACCTTGATCGATACGCCTGGCGCCTACCCCGGTATCGATTCGGAGGAGCGGGGCATTTCCGAGGCGATCGCACAGAATCTCGCCGTTATGTCGCGCCTGAAAACGCCAATCGTTTGTATTGTGATTGGCGAAGGGTCTTCAGGCGGAGCACTTGGCATTGGAGTGGGCGATCACCTGGCAATGCTCCAGTACGCCACCTATTTTGTGATTTCACCAGAGGGCTGTGCCAACATCATCTGGAAAAGCTCCGAGTTTG
Organism: uncultured Luminiphilus sp.; assembly: GCA_938085095.1. Taxonomy (GTDB): domain Bacteria; phylum Pseudomonadota; class Gammaproteobacteria; order Pseudomonadales; family Halieaceae; genus Luminiphilus. The sequence goes on from CALKEI010000127.1 coordinate 10,585, forward strand.
CGCCAGATGCAGCGGCGGCTATGGGCGTGACATCGTCCAAGTTGCAAGATCTGGGAATCGTTGACGCGACGATTCCCGAGCCGCTGGGTGGAGCTCACCGTGATCCGGTAGAGATGGCCAGTCGGCTGAAAGCGCACTTGGTGGGGGAGGTGGACCGTCTCTCCGCTATGGATATCGACACCATGCTCGAGGCCCGTTACCGAAGGCTGATGTCGTACGGTAACTGAGAACCGGTGCGCGACCCGTGCACGAAAACCTGACAACCTTTCCGGATTCGGTCATTCAGTCCCCACGCTGGTGGGTGGCGCTATCGGGTGGTGCTGACAGCGTTGCACTGCTCTACGCGCTGGCCGCCTATCGTGATACCGGTACAGCGCCGCCTATTCATGCCATTCATGTCAATCATGGCCTGCATCCCGATGCGAGTGGCTGGAGCGATCTTTGCCAGCGTCATGCCGACGCACTGAATATTCCACTGCACATTCGGGTCTGTGATGTCGAGCCGAGTGGGCGAGGGGTCGAAGCAGACGCTCGGCGGGAGCGTTATCAAGCCTTTGAGAGCGTTCTGGGCGACGGCGATATCCTGTTCACGGCTCATCACGCTGACGATATGGTGGAGACCGTATTGCTAAGGCTGCTGCGTGGAGCGGGACCTCGTGGCTTGTCGGGAATTCCCCGCGAGCGGGCTTGCGGTCAGGGGCGGCTTTTTCGGCCTTTTTTGAGTACGCCTGCCGCAACGTTAAGAGCGTCTGTTGAAGCGGCGGGGCTCGAGTACGTGACCGATCCCAGTAATCTGGAGGTGCAGCAGGACCGCAATTATCTCCGTCAGGTGGTGTTGCCCGCAGTCGCCGAACGGTGGCCGGGCTATCGGGAGACGGTCCAGCGCGCGGCAAATCTGCAGGCGATGGCTCAGCAGCGTCTCAGCTCGCTGCCTTTGGCGCGCGAAGAAACGCTGCTGGGCGAACCGGCCCTGGCGGTCGATCCGACGGTAGAACCGCCGGTGCTCGCCGCACACATTCACCAGTGGCTCGGCGAGTCAGGTACCGATGCGCCGGATCAACGACGGCTATTGGAGCTCGCGCGGCAGGCGCTGACGGCGGGAACGGATCGCCTTCCCGAGATCGCCTGGGACGCTGGATGCCTGCGAGTCTGGAATGGTTGGATTGTCAGGGTGAACGAGCCGGGTCCGCACAGTGCGTTGCCCGAGGAGTTAGTGGTAGGGGAGTCTAAGGAAGGTTCTTGGGGTCAGCTACGCTGGGAGCGGACCGACCGCGGACCGGCGTTGCGGGCCGGGACACGGCTGACGTGTATTTCCAGCGACAATCTGGAGAGGCTGACCCCACTTAATAGGCCCCAAAAGCCCACTAATAAATGGCTTCAGGAGATGAGAATCCCCCCGTGGTGGCGACGCCATCTGCCTGTTTTTGAAGTAGAAAATAATCCCGTGTGGTTGCTTCCCGTAGGCCCTCTATCGGGTCTAGTGGAGTCCACTAACGAGCCTGCCGAAACCGGTTTGAGGCCAGTTTGGCGCGTTTCTGTGTCAGTTTGAATTGAGCACGGCAGGGCTTCCTGTTAGACTGATCGTCCATCGGAGAGGCGTTCCCGAGAGGCGTTCAAACAGACGTCCGGGCAGTCTTTCGCTTTGGTGGAATCCATGACGAGATATGTGTTCGTTACTGGCGGTGTTGTGTCTTCCCTGGGAAAGGGGATCGCTGCCGCCTCCCTCGCTGCCGTGCTTGAAGCACGGGGTCTGAAGGTCACCCTTCTCAAGCTTGATCCCTACATTAACGTTGACCCTGGCACGATGAGCCCGTTCCAGCACGGGGAGGTCTTCGTCACTGATGACGGTGCCGAGACTGACCTGGATCTGGGTCACTATGAGCGCTTTACCCGAACGGTGATGAGCCGCGCGAATAATTTTACGGCGGGTCGGGTATACGATGCCGTGTTGCGCAAGGAGCGCCGCGGTGATTATCTGGGAGGGACCGTTCAGGTCATCCCGCACATTACCGACGAGATCAAGCGGCGCGTGGTTGAGGGGGCGGGCGATGCCGAGGTGGCCGTGATCGAAGTGGGCGGTACGGCTGGAGATATCGAAAGCCAACCGTTCCTCGAAGCTGTGCGCCAATTGAAGCTGGAGCTGGGGTCGGCGAACGCACTGCTCATGCATCTGACTCTGATCCCCTATATTCCAACGGCCGGTGAGATCAAAACAAAGCCCACCCAACACTCGGTAAAGGAGTTGCGCTCGATTGGTTTGCAGCCCGAGGTGTTGCTGTGCCGATGTTCGGTCGAGGTGGACGAAGGGGCCCGCCGCAAGATCTCGCTGTTTACGAATGTCGAGGAGCGTGCGGTCATCCCGCTGATGGATGCGGACTCGATCTATCAAATCCCTGGCCATCTGAGAGAGAGTGGTCTCGACGACTATATTCTTGAGCGCTTTGGGTTGACGCAGCCACCCGCTGATCTGTCCGAATGGGAGGACGTGGTGCGGCGGGAGTTTAGCCAGCGTCAGGGTGTCGTGCGGGTTGGCATGGTGGGCAAGTACGTTGATTTGGTTGACGCGTATAAATCACTCAATGAGGCCTTGGATCACGCCGGGCTGCAAACCGACACTCGGGTCGAAATTGAATACATCGATGCTGAGGAGATCGAAGCCCGGGGGGTCGGGCTACTGTCGCATCTGAATGCGATTTTGGTTCCCGGCGGCTTCGGTGACCGCGGGATTCAGGGCAAGATTGAAGCCGTGCGGTACGCCCGTGAGCAGGGCATTCCCTTCCTGGGTATTTGCCTGGGAATGCACATGGCACTGATCGAGTACGCCCGCAATGTCTGTGGTCTGGAAGGTGCACACTCCACCGAGATGCAGACGGATACTCCCCATCCGATTATCGCCCTGATCACCGAATGGCAAACCGCCGATGGTGAGGTTGAACAGCGCTCGGAACAGTCAGATCTCGGCGGCACCATGCGCCTTGGCGCTCAGCCCTGTCAGCTGGTCGCGGGTACACGCACACAGGCCATCTACGCTGCAGAGGAGATCTCCGAGCGACATCGGCATCGGTACGAGGTGAACAGCAACTACGTGGCGCGGCTGGAAGAGGCCGGCATGAAGATGAGTGGCTGGTCTCTTGATGGAGAACTGGTCGAAATCATCGAGTTGCCCGCGCACCCATGGTTCTTTGCATGCCAGTTCCACCCCGAGTTTAAATCCCGTCCACGGGGCGGACATCCGCTGTTCTCCAGCTTCATCGAGGCGGCTTTGGCTGCGTCTCGGCAGTGTGGTGATGCCGCGTGAAGGAATCCCATCGCGCGGTAGAGGTGGCGGGCCGGACCTTCGCCAACGACCAGCCTTTAGTGCTGATCGGCGGTATCAACGTGCTCGAGAGCCGCGACTTGGCGCTGGAGAGCGCCAAGGAATATGTGCGGGTTTGTGATCGCCTTGCGCTGCCTTATGTCTTTAAGGCGTCTTTCGATAAAGCCAACCGGTCATCCACCCACTCTTTTCGCGGCCCGGGCCTCCAAGAGGGCCTCAAGATACTTGCCGATGTCAAAGAGACCTATAACGTGCCGGTGCTCACAGACATTCACTCCCCCGAGCAGGCCCAGCCAGTTGCCGAGGTGTGTGACATTCTGCAGCTGCCGGCGTTTTTAGCGCGGCAGACAGATCTGGTCGAGGCGATGGCCCGAACGGGGGCCGCCATCAATATCAAGAAGCCGCAGTTTCTGAGCCCTGAGCAAATGGTCAATGTCGTGGCAAAGTTTCGAGAATGTGGCAACGATCGATTGATGATCTGCGAGCGAGGCAGCAGTTTTGGCTATGACAATCTGGTGGTCGATATGCTCGGCTTTGAGGTCATGCGCGACGTTACATCAGGATGCCCCCTGATCTTTGATGTCACCCACTCACTGCAGCGCCGCGACCCGGGTGACGCCGCCTCGGGTGGACGCCGTGCGCAGGTCCTGAAGCTGGCCAAAGCCGGAATCGCAATGGGGATCGCCGGCCTGTTTCTTGAGGCACACCCTGATCCTGATCGCGCGCTCTGCGACGGCCCCAGCGCGCTCCCCCTGGGGCAGCTGGAGCCGTTTCTCGAGCAGGTGAAAGCAGTGGATGCCCTAGTGAAATCGCAGCCTGATCTGGCTATTCACTGAACCCTAAAAAACGAGGAACTGTAGTGTGAGCGAGATCGTCGATGTGCGTGCTTTTGAGGTGTTGGACTCCCGTGGGAATCCTACCGTTATGGCCGAGGTCACATTGAATGATGACAGTATGGGCAGCGCCTGCGCGCCCTCGGGTGCCAGCACCGGAACCCGCGAGGCTCTTGAGCTGCGCGACGGTGACACCTCGCGTTATTTAGGGAAGGGTGTGCAAACCGCTGTCGGCCATGTGAATGGTCCGATTCGGGAATTGCTCATAGGCCACGACGCGCTCAACCAAGGTGACGTCGACCAGCGAATGATTGCAGCCGATGGCACAGACAACAAAGCACAATTCGGTGCCAATGCCATTTTGGCGGTGTCGCTGGCGACAGCTAAAGCGGCGGCGATGTCAGCAAAGAAGCCGCTTTACCAACATATCGCAGATCTTGCTGGCTGCACCGCCCTGACGTTGCCAGTGCCGATGATGAACATTCTCAACGGCGGAGAGCACGCTGATAACAACGTTGAGATTCAGGAGTTTATGATTCAGCCCGTGTCTGCCGGCAGTTTTGCCGAGGCGCTGCGAATGGGAGCGGAGATTTTTCATCACCTGAAGGCAGTGCTGTCAGGGAGAGGGTTGGCCACGGCGGTTGGAGACGAGGGCGGCTTTGCACCGGATCTACCCTCGAATGCAGCGGCACTCGAGATCATCGGTGAAGCCGTGACCAACGCCGGGTATTCACTGGGTGATGACATCACGCTCGCACTAGATTGTGCCGCCTCAGAGTTTTTTCGCGACGGTCGTTACCACCTGCAGGGGGACGGCGCTGACTATGACAGCGAGGGTTTCGCTGATTATCTCGCCGCGCTGACTGAACAGTATCCCATCGTCTCAATCGAGGACGGACTGGATGAGTCAGACTGGTCGGGCTGGGCAGTGCTCACTGAAAAACTGGGAGATCGAGTCCAGCTAGTGGGTGATGATCTGTTTGTCACCAACACCGAAATCCTGAAGCGAGGCATTGACGACGGCATTGCCAACTCAATTTTGATTAAGTTCAACCAGATTGGGTCGCTCACTGAGACGCTTGACGCGATTGCGATGGCCAAAGCAGCGGGTTACTCCGCTGTGATCTCGCATCGCTCGGGCGAAACTGAGGATGCCACCATAGCGGATTTGGCGGTGGGTACGGGGGCAGGGCAAATCAAAACGGGCTCACTGTGCCGGTCGGATCGAGTGGCAAAATACAACCGGTTACTGCGGATAGAGGCAGAGCTTGGCTTGACTGCGCCTTATCCGGGCCGGGCTATCTTGACGAGGGGCTGATGCGCTGGCTCATAGGCGGGCTGTTGAGTCTGTTTCTGTTGCTGCAGTATCGGCTGTGGTTCGCAGACGGTGGGCTCGCCGAGGCCAGTCGCCTTAGCGTTCAACTTGAAGAGGCAGAAACCGAAAATGCCGAACTGTCCGCGCGTAATGAGGCGCTGACTCTTGAGGTCATGGCCCTTCAGGGCGGCACCGAAGCAGTGGAAAAAAATGCCAGAGAAAACCTTGGCCTCATCAAGGAAGGTGAGGTGTATTATCAGTTTGTCGAGGAGCCCGAGTCGCCATGAACAGTATCTGGGCGGTGGTGCCGGCGGCCGGTTCGGGTCGTCGCCTTGGGGGTGAGATTCCCAAACAATACCGAGAGATCGCGGGCGCTCCTTTGCTGGAACATACTCTGCGTGCGCTGCTTGAGAGTCCGGATATCCGGGGAATCGTAGTGGCGCTGGATCCGTCTGATCGACGAGCCGACGCCATCGATAGTCTGGCAGATGTGCGAGTGCAGACCCTATCGGGTGGCGCAGAGCGCGCGCATTCGGTGATGGCAGGGCTGGAATGGTTGTCCTTGCAAGCCAACAAAGATGACTGGGTGTTGGTGCATGATGCCGCCCGTCCCTGCCTGCCTCTTGAGACGCTCACCTCGCTGATAGGCAGAGCGCGTGAGTTGGGTGAGGGCGTTATTCTTGCAGAACCCGTTGCCGACACGCTCAAGGAGGTGGCCGGTGATGGCCGGGTGACGACTACTGTTGATCGGCAGGCGCTGTGGCGAGCACAAACGCCGCAACTCTTTCCGCTCTTTGCTCTGCATGCGGCGCTGACCCGTTGCCTTGAAGACGGGATGGCGGTGACCGATGAAGCGATGGCCATGGAGAGCGCAGGAGAATCAGTCCACGTGTTGAAGGGTCCTTCGAGTAACATCAAGGTGACGGTTGAGGCAGATCTTGCCTTCGCAGATTTGGTGCTTAGACAGAAGGGAGGCCATTGACATGATGCGCATCGGCCACGGTTACGACGTGCACGCTTTCGGGGAGGGGGACTTCGTGATGCTGGGTGGCGTCCGGATTCCATCCGATGTCGGTTTGGTAGCGCATTCCGATGGGGATGTGGTGCTCCATGCGCTGTGCGATGCCCTGCTAGGTGCAGCGGGTTTGGGTGATATCGGCACTCATTTCCCCGATACCGATGCGGCCTTTCTCGGCGTTGACAGCAGAGAGCTGTTGCGGAGGGTTGTTGTTCAGCTGCTTGAGGCAGGGTGGGAAGTGGGTAACGTTGACGTGACAGTGATCGCCCAGACCCCGCGGCTCAGCGACCACATCTCCGGAATGCGCGAGAATATCGCCGCTGACCTGCGCATTGAGACGGATCGGGTCAATGTCAAAGCCACCACGACTGAGCAGCTTGGATTTGTAGGCCGTAAAGAGGGTATCGCCAGCCACGCTGTCGCACTGCTGGTTCAAGTGGGCGCGCCGGCGTGAGCCGACAGGGCATCGGCATGACCTCCCAGCGAACGCGGGAGAGACTGATACAGCGCCTGATGGATCAGGGTATTACCCGGTTCGAGGTGCTCGAGGCGATTCGGAGTGTGCCCCGGCACCTTTTTGTTGACGAGGCGCTGGCGCATCGCTCCTACGAAGACACCGCGTTACCGATTGGCTATGGTCAGACACTGTCGCAACCCTACGTGGTGGCTAAAATGAGCGAGCTGGCACTGGCTCATGGTCGTCCTAAAAAAGTGCTCGAGCTAGGAAGTGGCTCGGGCTATCAAACTGCGATTTTGGCCAGTTTGGTCGATGAAATCTGCGCGATCGAGCGAATCAAACCGCTTATGGAACGCGCGCGCCAACAGCTGCGCGGGCTGCGGATCCGCAACGTTCGACTGCGCCACGGAGATGGTTTGGAAGGGTGGCCCAGTGAGGCGCCGTTTGATTTGATTCTGGGCGCCGCCGCACCCGAGCAGATCCCGCCGATCCTGCTCGAACAGTTGGCCCCCGGAGGACGCATGATTATGCCTGTCGGTGGCCAGCGCCAGAAATTGATCATGGTGACGGCCACGCCCGATGGATTTGACGAGGAGATCATAGAGGAGGTCAACTTCGTCCCGATGATCAGCGGAGTGGCCCGTTGAGACACCCTCTAGCAGGAATATTTGCTCGCGGCTTGGCGATGGGTATGGCAGACATCGTGCCGGGCGTCTCGGGTGGCACCATCGCGTTGATTACCGGTATTTATGAGCGCTTGCTGAGCGCCATTGTGGCCGCTGACGCCGAAGCCCTTGCGCTGTTGCTGAGAGGGCGTTGGCGAGCACTGTGGTTCCGACTCGACGGTGCGTTTCTCACCGTGTTGCTATCCGGCATCTTGGCAGCCATTTTTTCGATGGCCTCGGCGATCCACTGGCTGCTGAGCCAATATCCGCAGCCACTCTGGGCGTTTTTCTCAGGGCTGATTCTGATCAGTGCCGTGCTACTACTGCGTGATGAAGTGACGCTGACTCGCCCGGATCGCGTTGTTGGTTTTACGGTGGGCGTTTGTATAGCAGTGGGCGCGGCGTTGATGCCCCCGGTGCCCTTTCTTGCGGGACTTCCCGGTTTATTTTTTGCGGGTGCCATCGCGATTTGCGCGATGATTCTCCCCGGGATATCGGGCAGTTTTATGCTGGTATTGATGGGCATGTACGAGCCCGTATTGTCGGCGATTAAAGCCGTGCAAGTGACCGAATTGTTGACGCTGGCGGCGGGGTGCATAACGGGCCTTGCGCTGTTTGCCCGACTATTGGATCGCGTACTGAGGTCCTATCGTGCGCTTGCGATGGCGTTTTTGAGCGGCGTGCTGATGGGGTCTCTGGTCGCGGTATGGCCCTGGCGGGCTAAGATGATGATCGAGTCAGGCGCTGACGCAGTGATAGTGATGCGGCCAGTATTGCCCGATGCCGTGTCCGAGCCGCAACTCGGTGCATGTGTGGTCAGTTTTTTCGCGGGCCTATTGTTGGTTTGGGGCGTGCAGCGGCTCGCATCAAAGAGGAATGTGTAGCGTGATCGGTCACCCAGCCCTGACTGTGGCGACAATGGGACTGTTCCTGTTGACGAGCTGCGCGGATCACCCACCGGCGGTGATTGAAAATAAGTCGACGCTGGCAGTGGAGGAAGTGCCCGAGATACGAGAGGCAACACCCGGGAGCCGGGACTACGGGCCCGAGCTGCCGACAGGGCCAAATTATGTTGTCGAGCCTGGCGACACGCTCTACTCGGTGGCTTTTCGTCTAGGAATGGATCACCGAACGCTGGCGGAATTCAATGATATTGAACCACCCTTTGTGATTCGAGTGGGCCAATCTCTGAACACAGCGCCAACGGCTGCCAAGTCGGCGGTTATGCAAAAGCCCGCAGGTTCGGATACGGCGCCGACCACCGCGTCACCGGATACAGCGCCTGCCCCGACCGATAGTGGGCTTGATCAGGTCCCGTCAGGCCCGCCTTCACACACTTTGTCGACCGCGAAAGCGGCGCGACCCAATGTGCCGGTAGATCGATGGTCCTGGCCCGCAAAAGGGGAGGTGAGCCGAGCTTTCTCGGATGAGCGGCACAAGGGGATCGATCTTGCCGGCCAGAGAGGTGCGCCGATCAAGGCCACTGCTGCCGGTGTGGTCGTTTATGCTGGAACAGGGGTCACCGGTTATGGCGCATTGCTGATTATTAAGCACAACGACACTTACCTCAGCGCCTATGGCCACAACGATGAACTGTTGGCAGTGGAGGGTGAGCGGGTGGAGGCCGGACAGATGATTGCCCGAATGGGTAGCACGAGTAGTGACGCGGTGAAACTGCATTTTGAAATTCGGCGCAATGGTCGCCCCGTTAATCCGGTGGCGCTACTGCCCGCCCGTTAGCGCGCACCCGATGGTGACGGCCATTCGGCTGTCACGTGAGGTTAACGCTCCAGCAGTTCCAGTTTGCCCGGCTTACCCGCCCAGTCCTCGGCGTCAGGCAATGGTTCTTTTCGCTCGGTGATATTGGGCCAGACTTCGGCTAGCTCTGAGTTCAGCTGCAGAAAAGCCTCCTGATCTCCCGGCAACTCATCCTCAGAGTAAATGGCATCGACAGGACACTCGGGTTCACAGAGCGCGCAGTCAATACACTCGTCGGGGTGAATCACGAGAAAATTGGGTCCTTCGTAAAAACAGTCGACTGGGCATACTTCCACACAGTCGGTGTGCTTGCACTTGATGCAATCTTCGCCAACAACGAACGTCATACTGATACCTCATTTATTTCACGGCGAAGGATACTGGCTGTAGCGGATTTTGAAAACTGGTCAGCGTTCATCTTCCAGCTTCTGTTTCAGCTGGTAAAGCCACTCCAGAGCCTCTCTAGCGCTCAACTCGTCAGGGTCGAGAGATTGTAGCGTCTCCAGCGCCGCCGATGGCGCGTTTCCGGGTGGCACGAATAACTCCGTTTGAAGAGGCGCTGGCCCCGCGGAGCGACCGCTCTCCAGTTCGTGCAGTTTGTCCTTGGCGGCATCCAGTACAGTGCCGGGCACACCGGCGAGCTTGGCAACCTGGAGTCCGAAGCTTCGATTGGCAGGGCCTTCCTGAATCTGGTGAAGAAAGACCACATGATCTTCATGCTCGGTTGCATCAAGGTGCACGTTGGCCATCGCGGGATGTTGTCCGGGTAGGGCTGTCAGTTCAAAGTAGTGAGTGGCAAAGAAGGTCAGTGCTTTCACCTGATTGGCCAGTGCCAGCGCCGTGGCCCAGGCAATACTCAAGCCATCGAAGGTGCTGGTGCCCCGACCGATTTCATCCATCAGAATCAGACTGCGCTCTGTTGCGTTGTGGAGTATGTTTGCCGTCTCGGTCATCTCGACCATGAACGTTGAGCGTCCGCTGGCGAGATCGTCAGATGAACCGATCCGGGTGAAGATACGGTCAAGGCACGAAAGCGACACCGCCCGGGCCGGTACAAAAGCGCCCACGTGAGCAAGCAGCGCAATCAGTGCGTTCTGTCTCATATAGGTCGATTTACCGCCCATGTTGGGGCCGGTGATCAACAGCATTCTGCGCTGCTGGTCGAGAAGCGTGTCGTTGGCGATAAACGGTACATCGCGCACGGCTTCTACGACCGGATGTCGACCACCTTCGATCTGCAATAAGGTCTGCTGAGTGAACTTCGGGCGACACAGCTCCAACGAGGATGCGCGCTCTGCGAAGCAGGCAAGAACATCGAGATCACACAGGGCGGTCGCTGTCGATTGAAGCGGCCTAAGCGACTCGGCAATCTGTGACACCAGCGCTTCATAAAGGTGCTTCTCACGAGCGAGTGAACGGCTTTTGCTCGACAGTGCTTTGTCCTCAAACGTTTTCAGTTCCGGTGTGATAAAGCGCTCAACATTTTTAAGGGTTTGTCGTCGCTGATAGGCATCTGGAGCCTGTTCAGACTGACTACGACTGATCTCAATGTAATAACCGTGCACACGGTTGTAGCCCACCTTGAGGGTTGAGAGGCCGGTGCTGGTGCGCTCCCGCTGCTCGAGGTCGAGCAGGTAAGCGCCGGCATTCTCGCTAATGCCGCGGAGTTCATCGAGCTCTTCGTCGTAGCCCGAGGCAATGACACCGCCGTCCCGAATCAACACCGGTGGGTTATCGATAATGGCTCGCTGGAGAAGCTCGGTGAGGGTGGTGTAGTCCGGAAGGGCATCTGCCAGCTGGTCAAGCAATGCGGATGCGTTGGGGAGGCGGCTTCGTATCAGCGGTAGCTGGGTCAGACTACTCCCCAGTCGACTGAGATCCCGCGGTCGCGCAGATCCCAGGGCAACCCGGGAGAGAATTCGCTCCAGATCGGCAATGTCGCTGAGCGCTTCACGAAGGGGCTCAAAGCTATAGTCTTGCACCAATGAGCTCACCGCGCCCAAGCGTTCTTCGATCGCCTCAAGGTCATTAATGGGGCGATGGAGCCAGCGGCGGAGATGCCGGGCGCCCATTGCGGTGACCGTGCTGTCATATACGGCGTAAAGCGTGTGATCCTCGCCACCGCTCAGGGTTTGGTCTATCTCGAGATTGCGGCGCGTGGCCGCATCAAGAATAACCGCCCCACTTTGTGATTCGAGATGAATAGCGCGAATGTGGGGGAGGTCACCTCGCTGGGTATCTTTGACATAGGTCAGTAACGCCCCCGCGGCGGCGATCGCCACAGTAAGCCCACCACAGCCAAAGCCATCGAGATCTCGCGTCTGAAATTGTCTTTGCAATGCTTCGCGGGCGCTCACTTCTTCGAAGCACCAGTCGGGCTGCCTGCGAAGGGCGCCGGGCCATTCAGCCTCAGCGAGAAGACTCGATTCGGGTACGAGGATTTCTGCCGGAGCAAGGCGGGCAATCTCGGCTTCGAGCCCGACTGCGTCGTCGACCTCGGATACCAGAAATCGCCCGCTACTTACGTCTAGCCAGGCCAGGCCAAACACATTTTGATCGGTTGCCACAGCCAGTATGAGCGCGTCTTGGCGCGCATCAAGAAGCGATTCATCCGTCAAGGTGCCGGGCGTCACAATGCGGACCACCTGCCGCTCGACAGGTCCCTTGCTGGTTGCCGGGTCGCCAATTTGTTCCGCAATCGCTACCGAGCGTCCAGCCCTCACCAGTCTTGCCAGGTAGCCCTCTGCGGCATGGTAGGGAACCCCTGCCATGGGAATCGCTTCACCTGCGGATTTGCCGCGGCTGGTCAGCGTGATATCGAGGAGCCTGGACGCGACCTCGGCGTCGTCGTAAAACAACTCATAGAAATCTCCCATGCGATAAAACAGTAGCTCGTGCGGATGCTCGCTTTTGATCGCGAGATACTGCTGCATCATGGGTGTATGCGTGGCTGAGGGGGCTTCGCTCATGAGCGAATTGTGACCTGCGCCGCGGCACAAGGAAAGGAATAGAGGCGGCCGAAAGCCGCCTCTTTCAGGATTTTACTGGCTGACTATGCAGTACTTGGCGTAATCCGCTACTTCTTGGGTGGTCCAGTCGCCTTTGGGCGTCTCATTGAGATTCTCACACCACGCATCACTGCCGATCGTAGTGCTTTCGAGGACGCAGTGAGCGGCATAGTTTTTAGCCTCGTCGCCGGTCCATTCGCTTTTGCTCTTCGCGCTCATTGTTTCGCACCAGCGCTCACTGCCAGTTTTGTCTGCGCAAGCGCTGAGGAATGCCAGGCTGGCCACCGCGGCAAGAGACAGACCGATTTGACGGTATTGAGAATTACGCATATTCACAGGCTCCTATCTAGGTTGTGGGTAGGGTTCGTGGGCCCGCCATCTTGGGGCGTGTGCCATCGCGTCGACGATAGCGGATTGGACGTCATTATGTTGCGCAATTTGTGACAGCTGGCCACTTAAATCTCAGCAATTCAAGGACTGTTATCCGGTGCTTGTTGATGAGGCGGCATTCGTGAGACTGTCCGTCTCGTCACCGTTGTATCGGTGACATGCCTTATTTAAGTGTATGTAAAGCAACCACAAGGGGAAGTAACATGATTAAGAAGATCGCTTTGATACTGGCTGCAACGTTCTGCATTCCGTTCGCGCTGGCACAGGATCTTGATTACGGAGAAGACGGGTTTACGGCGAATTTTGATATTGATTCAGCCCATACCGTCGACGGCACCAACTACAAAATTTCTGCCACAGGTGAGGCGGGGCCTTACGGACGAGTGTGGCTCTCTTATGAGTTTACCGATAAGCAAAACGGGGGCGATTCGGGTGAATTTACCGGCTTTGCTTGGACGCAAAATGGTGAAGAGTTTGCGACCGCAACGTTACAGGGTGTCTACCGGCGCAAGGGTGCGGTTTTCCAGATGTACTCCCTCGACATGGTGTCGAACGGCGTTATCAATATCGTATCCGGCGAGGTCGATTTTGTGGCCAAGACGATGACTTTCGAAGTCTCGGAGTTGAAGTAAGCAGGCACAAAAAAGGGGGCCTTGGCCCCCTCGAAAAACAGTGCACAGAAGTCTGAATATCAGTTGTTATCCCACTTGGCTAACAGAAAGACGTAGACGGTCAGGATGAGATTGACCACCACCTGAATCAAAGACAACGCCATCATCCAGCCAGGTGGATTGATCGTCTCGCCAATCGGCATGCCTGCCGAGTTAAGAAAGGTCGTTGCCGCTTCAGATCCGTTCCCGGCCATTTCGCTGAGCATGGTGAGCATCATGAAGAAGGCGTTCTGCGAACCCATTGAGAAGAAGGTCAGCATCACAACCCCGATCAGGGCAGACACCATCGCACCACCGCGAACGATAGTAGGAAAGTTTCTGAAGAGATAGGCGATAATCACTACGCCCAATGGCATTAGCACGCCACAAAGAAAGAATGTGGCAAAGATAGAACGGTTCATGCCAATAAAACCGAATAGGTCGAGTTCAGACATTATTTTTCCCCCAGATTTGTTTTTTTTTGCGTACGCCGTTGCGCCTCATTACCGTACTACCCCGACTCGGCGCATGCAAGCGAGAGGGGGCGTGGACGGCGGCTTTGTCAGCCGTTCAGTTGAGCCGCGCAGCTTTAGTCGGCGAGAATTTGGTTCACCTCGAGAATGTAGCCGTCAGCGTCGTAGAACTTGGAGACCATGACTCGAATCTTGCCGACTCCGCCATAGCCCGGGTATTCCGTTAGCTTGGGTTTGCTGATCACTTCAACCCCTGGTGCACCGATAATGGTCGGCCACTTTTCTTCGAGGCCCTCCGTGTTGAAAAGCAAAATGGCGTTGCCCGGTGTGAAGCCCTCCCGACGCACTGGCTTGGTGTGGGCGGGATGGTCTGGGTAGCCATATTCGTAGTCGATCAAACCAATTACTCCCACATAGTCATGGGAAGCCTTGAGAAAGATGAGCCGCAGCTTCTGCTCTCGATCCTCGCTGGAATGCGGGCGGTTAATTTCCTCGTCGTAGATGACCTCCATACCTAAGCCATCGCGGTAGAGCTCCAGTGACGCTTCGATATCACGCACGATGAGCGTTGTGCGGCGGAGCAAAAGGGGAAATTCCGCGGCAGCGGAGATTGGGTCGTCGGCTTGCTCGTCTTCGTGGTGCCCGGCAAAAGAGAGTGGTGCAAATGTCAGAGCAGATGCGAGAGAGGTAAGAAGCGCAGCACAGAGCAGGCGAGCGATAGCATTCATTTGGCAGTCCTATAAGCTTTTCCTATTTGTTCTAAAGTTACATCAATAGGTCTTTTATGTGCAAACCGAGATAAATAGGGGCCTCCGCTGCTGCTTTTGGTCCTGCCGGTCATTAACCGGTAGGCTAGGGCGCGTTCAGGAAGGTCCGTGACTCGCCGGCGATCACATCGGGGGCCGTATCAAATATGCCGTATTTCAGATCCGGTAATTCGACCAGCACCGCGTTGGGCAACAGTGCGGCGAAGGCGCGCGTGGGTTCTTTCAGGTTCCCATGAGGGTTGAGCACGAGCGTTGGGTGCTGCAGAAGGGGTGCCCGTTGCTCTGCGGGATACTGAAACACGGCCCCATACATGCGGGCCTTGTTCTGCCAGGCCGCGGCAGATTCAAGAAAATTTGAGTATCCCCGATCCAGAGCGACGCCTGTCGCCCGGTTGTCGACTGCAAAGATCCAGTCCTGCCCCAGTGCAGCAAAGGAGTCGGGAAGTGGCTTAACGCTGCCGAGATTTTGATAGCGCTCGCTGCGCTCGCTGCCCTCATAAAAGGGGATTCCGATTAATACGACTCGACGGACAAGGTCCGGGTGTCGAAGCGCCAATTCTGTGGCGATGAACGCGCCTGTGTGATAGCCGCAGGCATCAATCGGGCCATTCGCCTCGTGCCCCCAGCCGGCGGCAATGAGCATGTCTGCCATGATGTCGGCGTGCGCCGCAATGTCGAGGTCTCTATCGGGTCGATCTGACTGACCGAGCCCAGGGTAGTCAGGAGCCAGCACAATGCGGTCCTGCCCCAATGCCTGCATGAGCAACCGATAATAGTTGCCGGAATAGGGCGTCGGTGCAAAGCACACGACTGGAGCGGCGATAGCCTCCTGTGAGGGTGTGGCGCTCAGCAGATGGATCTGACCCCACTCGAGGTCGACGTAGCGCCGCGTGAAGGAAACATCACTGGCGAGCGCCGCTGTGGTCCAGATCATTGCGCTTAGGATGAGGGACTGGGTCAGGAATTGCGTCATGAGAATGGTCCTCACATAGTGATTAAGAGAAGGCGCTATTCAACGGCAGTTAGCATGTGGTTATTGGTTTGCAGGTCTCGCTTCAGGCTTTTCGCGCCCATCCACAAGAAAAATATCCCGACCAGGCTAATGGTAAGCGTGCAGGCCATGGCGTAGCGCAAGTTGTTATCACCATAGGTGTCCGCGAAGGTATCGCTGAGAATCCCCACTGTCAGCGGACCCAGACCCAGACCAATAATATTCAGCACAAAGTAGAGGATCGCGGAGGCCATGGCACGCATTCCCGGTGATACGAGATTGTGGCAGGTGGCAATGCAGGGACCGAGATAGAGCGCGCCCAATATTTGTGAGGGGATCATGGCGGCAATAATGAGCGTCGTACTATTGCCCAGCAGCGTGTAATACGCGGGAATCATCGCCGTCAGCGCACCCAGCATGGGAATCCAGATGTACCAACGGATGTCTCGTATGCCCAATCGGTCGGCGAGAAACCCGCCGAGAAAGGTGCCTGCCGCCCCCGACAGGCCCGAGATTAAACCGAGAATGACTCCAACCTCGGACAGCGACAGCCCGTGATTGCGCATGAGAAACGATGGCATGAAGTTGCCGTTGCCATAGGACACAAATGCGGTGAACGCGCAGCCCACTGAGATCCACCAGAAAGTCGGTCGGCGACTGAGATGCGTCATAGTTTCCTTCAAGGAAGACTTGGCAGGCACTCCGCCCGGATCGTATTGGCCTCGTTTGGGCTCTTTGACGACCCACAATACCGCCAGAGCGTAAAGAATCCCCGGTATGCCGATCAGGAAAAAGGCATTGCGCCAGCCGAAGTTCTCAGCGATCCAGCCTCCTGCAGCAAAGCCAAACAGCACCCCGAGATAGATGCCCATGCTGTAGAAGGACAGCGCAGTGCCACGACTGCTTGGCGGGAAGTAATCACTGATGATTGAGTGGGAGGGTGGAGAGCCTCCGGCTTCCCCTACGCCGACGCCGATGCGGGCCGCGAGCAGCTGACCATAGTTTTGCACCAGCCCTGAGATGGCGGTCATAAAGGACCAGAACGTCAGTGAGGCGACGACAATATTGCGCCGGTTGCCACGATCCGCGAGCCAGGCAATGGGGATACCTGCGGTGACGTAAACGAGGGCGAAGCTGAAGCCGGTGAGCAGCCCTAATTGCGCATCACTCAGGCCAAGGTCGGCCTTGATGGGCTCCTGCAGAATGACCAGGATCTGTCGATCAATAAAATTGAATGTGTAGACGAGTGTGAGCATGACCAGCACGGTCCAGCGATAGCGGGTGCTCTCTGCCGGAGGCTGCCCTGACGTCATGTTTTATCCGGGATCACTACTTTGGATTTGCATCATGCCAGCTTATGCCGTTTACCGCACCGGAGTGTTAGCATTAGCGCATGCCAGAACAGTCAGATCGCCTTACCCATCTTGACGATGCGGGAAGGGCGCACATTGTCGACGTTACTGAGAAAGCCGTTACCGCTCGTGAGGCGACGGCCTCTACCTGCGTGCGTATGCAGGCTGAAACGCTGGCTGCGATCACGGACGGCGCAGTGCCCAAGGGTGACGTCATGGCGGTGGCACGCATCGCCGGTATTCAGGCGGCTAAGAAGTGCGCCGAGTTGATTCCCTTGTGTCATCCATTGCCTTTATCTTCGGTCACGATTGATCTGACGCCTGACGCCGCTTTGCCCGGTGTCTACATCGAGGTGACCTGTAAGGTCACAGGGCAGACAGGGGTCGAAATGGAGGCCCTCACAGCCGCCTCGGTAGCGGCGCTGACGCTCTATGATATGTGTAAAGCGATAGACCGCGGTATGACGATTGAAAAGACGCAGCTGGTGCATAAAGCGGGCGGAGCAAGCGGAGAGTGGCAGCGTGAGCATCACGATTAAGCTCTTCTCTGCCCTTCGCGAAGCACTGGGCGAGAGCGAGTTCGAACTGGATCTCGTTGAGATAGAGCACGCCCCGAATGAACTCGATGTGGCCGTGATTAAAGCAGCGCTTTCAAAGCGCGGCGCCGCCTGGCGTGACGCGCTCAACCAACCAAACTTGGTGCATGCACTGAATCACAAAGTGGTGTTTACCGATGCCCTAGTTGCCGAGGGAGACGAGCTCGCGTTTTTCCCGCCGATGACAGGGGGGTAGCGTGTCGGTCTGCTTGCAAGCCGAATCAATCGATGTCGCAGCGGAGTACGCGCGTCTTGTAGGCGACACGCCGGGTGCCGCGGTGGCCACCTTCACGGGATACGTTCGCGATCACACCGATCAGCAGGTGGTCACGGAGTTGGCGCTCGAGCATTATCCAGAGATGGCGCAGAAAGTCCTCGACGAGTTGGGTCGTTCCGCTGCACAACGCTTTCAGCTCAGTCAGTGGCGGATCGTCCATCGTTATGGCGTGTTGAGAGTATCGGAAACAATTGTAGGGGTGGGGGCGGTGGCCGACCATCGTGGTGACGCGATGAGTGCCTGCGAATTCATGATGGACAGCCTAAAAACCGACGCGCCATTTTGGAAGCGAGAGCAGGGGCCAGCGGGAGAGCAGTGGGTTGCCAGTCGTGACAGTGATAATCAACGCCGTGCGCGTTGGCAGTTGGGGGAGACTCAGTGAAGTTTTGTAGTGGCTGTGGTGGGCCTGTTGCCCTGCAAATTCCTGAGGACGATGACCGCGAACGTCACGTTTGCCAGAACTGCGGGGCGATTCACTACGTTAATCCCAAGGTCATTGTGGGGTGCCTCCCTACGGTGGGCGACCAGATTCTGCTATGCAAACGTGCGATCGAACCACGCTACGGTAAGTGGACGCTACCTGCTGGGTTTATGGAGAACGGAGAAACCTCGGCGGCGGGCGCAGCCCGTGAGACCTGGGAAGAGGCGGCTGCCAGGGCCACTGGCCTCGAGCTGTATCGCATCTTTGATGTGCCCCATATCAGCCAGGTATACCTTTTTTATCGTTGCCAAATCGAAAACGATGTCTTTGGCGTAGGGCCAGAGTCATTGGAGAGCGCGTTATTCAACGAGGAAGACATCCCCTGGGATGAACTCGCCTTTCCTGTCGTACGCGAGATACTGCAGGAATTTCTGGATGACAGGCTGAGTGGGCAGTACCCGATCCGCAATACGGTGATCGAATATCCTCGCAGGTAAGGGCGAGGGCTGAGGAGCAGTGGCTGATCTCTGTGCCCCTCGGTGGCGTAACATTCTCAATCTCATTTGACTGATACGGAGGCCAACATGGCGTTCCCCAAGGTGGGCAATATGGCGCCCAAATTTTCGTTGCAGGACCACTGCGGCAAGACGGTGACGCTTGCTGAGTTCAAGAGCAAGGCGGCGGTGGTGGTGTACTTCTACCCAAGGGCGATGACGCCAGGGTGCACGATTCAGGCTCAGGGTCTCCGAGATTCCGCCAAGGCCCTGAAGGGGTTAGGCACGGTTGTGTTGGGCATCAGTCCTGACCCGGTAAGTAAGCTCGCCAAGTTTGTCGAGCGCGATCAACTTAATTTTCAGCTGTTGAGTGATGAGGATCATGCAACGGCAGACAAATACGGCGCTTGGGGCCCCAAGAAGTTCATGGGGAGAGAGTTCGACGGCATCCTGCGCACGACGTTTATCGTCGGAAAAGAGGGGAAGCTGAAAGCGGTGATGGACAAGTTCAAGACCAAAGATCATCACAGTGAGCTGCTGGCCACGCTCAAAGCCTTGGATCTGGGGTAGGGCGCAGAGCTAAAGGTCACCTCGGATTGCTGCTCTCATGAGTCAGGCTATCCCCGTAATGAGCGCGTTTTCCATCCCAGAGCGGTCGCAGAGCAAGCTGGCAGGCGGCTTTGCGCGCATATTGGTTTACCGAGATTGATAGGCGTAGACTCAACTGTCCCTAACATTAAGACAGGAAAGGGGGTATCTGATGGAAGCGTCTTCCATATCGTGCGGGTGGTCTGCACTCGCGATGTCTTATCGAGCAGTGCGCACCGCACTGGCCATAATCTTACTGGTACTCACCCCATCGATTGCCTTGGCTGATGAAGAGGCAGTCTTGGAGCGCTGCGATAGCCCCAAGGGCACTATTGCGGTCGCTGAGCCACAGAGCCATGTGATTATGACGTTGTCGCGTTATAACCTGCCGCCACCCACCAGTTTGCTTCGACAGTACATCCAGAACTCGAATTGTTTCCAAGTGGTTGAGCGGGGCCGGGCCATGCGCAATATTCAGCAAGAGCGGAATTTGTCTGAGTCGGGGATGTTGCAGCAGGGCGCTAATATGGGGGGGGCGCAGATGGTCACAGCAGATT
>CALKEI010000128.1 GCA_938085095.1 uncultured Luminiphilus sp.
AAACCGCTCGAAAGTGTAGCCCTCGACGAGACTGGACGGCGACACCAGCGCAGCTGGAGCAGGGCGGGGCGCACCCTCCGTTGCCACTGCTGGACGTGCCTGGCTCAGCGGTGGCGTGTGGCCGACCGCTCGAACCGATGGAACCGTGCTCGGCTGGACACCCGCAACCGTCACAGACGCATGCGCCGCAGCAGGGGGGACCACATCAAGTAAATAGCTGCTGATCATCGCTAGATATTTTTCTGCCACAAAATCACGAATAAACCGGTTGGGTGCGGCCAGCACCAACCCGGATTCTTGCCATTCGGCCTGTAATGGCCTTATCCACGTGTTGAATTGCTGCTGGGGTATGTCACCGCCTAATCGATTTAGACAGTGCCGCCAGGGGTCAGTGAGGGGCTGGGGGACAACCAACTTTCTTCTCCAATTCTCGCTATCGTGCCTTTTAACAGGGCTGCTTTACGCGCAGGTATGGCTCCGTAGTACCCCAAAAAGCATCCGGACCGCTCTACGCTTTCGACGCCCAGTTATCCACAAACCACCCCCCTCTACAACTCCTTTTTTATCTATTTAAAACAACGGTTTATGATTAATGGGGTGAGGTAGACGAATCCCATCCCATTTGCAAGAAAAACTTTTATGCTCTGTGGATAACCTGTTATTATCTTTTTATCAACCTGTGGTTTGTGCAGTGGCGCAACGTACTTTAACCACCATTATGAATCGAGCTAAAGACGCGGAGACAGCATCCAAATGCCCGAAAAACAGCGGTTTTATCGCCCCTGCACCCTCGCGCGCGGCACAGTCAGCACCTCGTTCAGCCGGTGGATGAGATTTTTTTACTGACCGCGCGATAAGGCGCCCGGGCTCCGTCGCGGTGCTTGCCAAGGCCGTACCGGGCCCCTATAATCCGCGCCCCTTACAGCAACGCCATCCTCTCAGGGTGACGTTGTTACCAAGAAGGCGTCACTTTGCGGCGCCGTCAGTGATACGAGAGATAGGTAGTCGCCATGAAGCGTACATTTCAGCCCAGCGTTCTAAAGCGTAAGCGTACTCACGGGTTCCGCGCCCGCATGGCCACCAAAAACGGGCGCAAGGTGTTGTCCCGACGCCGAGCACGCGGCCGCAGTCGTCTTTCTGCCTAAACGACCAGAGCGGGGCGCTGGAAAGGCCCATGCCCACTTTCCCGCACAGCGCAAAACTTTCTCAGCCCAGCCACTATCAGCGGGTGTTTGGCAACCCGGCCTATAAAGTCAGCAATCACGCTTTTTTGCTCTTGGCCATACCAACACCTGCGCACAGTTCTCGTATCGGCATTATCGTCGCTAAAAAACATATCCGGCGCGCCACGAGGCGAAACCGCATCAAACGACTCATTAGGGAACAGTTTCGACTGAAGCCGTTTTTGACATCGCTCGACCTAGTCATATTGGCAAGACCCGCGGCTGACAGGCTCGACAACCCCAGCGTTCGGCGAGAGCTCGACACATTATGGCAACAGCTTGAGCAAAAGGCCGCGCCATGATGCAATGCATTAGATGGGTTGATCTCCGCATAGCAACAGGGCTCGCCCTCCTCATCCGGGGCTACCAGCTCACACTCAGCCCGTGGCTGGGCAGAAGCTGTCGGTTTACGCCGACCTGCTCTCAATATGGGATTGACGCCCTCAAAACCCACGGGGCTCTGACTGGCGTTTGGCTCACAGGCCGCAGACTGTTACGTTGCCACCCGTGGTGCACGGGGGGGTATGATCCCGTGCCGCCAAACAAATCAAATCACCACACTCACTGAGATCACACCATGGATATCCCTCGCTACGCCCTTATTGCTGCCAGTGTCCTGCTGGGGCTGATGCTGCTGGGGGAGTGGACCCGCTTCAGTACGGCGCAACAAGAAGCAGCCTTGCCCCCCGTACCCATGGTAGAAGCCCGCACTCCCGCGCTTGAAAGCGGACGGTCTGACTTCGCCGCAACCGAAAGGGAAACGGATGCCGACCTGCCCGCCTCTGAGGATATCGACTTGCCCGCTGCCGACACGCTCGCCAGCCCCCTCGCGGTGCCTGCTGACACCGGCAGTCAAATCATCACGATTCATACTGACGTACTGGAACTTAAAATCGACCTCGAAGGTGGTGACGTTGTCGGTGCGGCACTCAAAGACTATCCCAAGACATTGGATGATCCATCTGACCCCTTTGTATTGCTTGAGCGCAATGCACAGCGAACCTATGTTGCGCAATCAGGCCTTGTCGGCACAGATGGCATTGACCAGGGCCGGCGCGCTCAGTACCGCGCCGCCCAAGATGTTTACCGCCTCGAGGGCGGGTTACCGCAAGAGGTCACCATTGACTATATCGGCGGTGACAGCTCGCTTAACGTCAACAAGACCTTTCGCTTTGAGCCGGGCAGTCACACCGTTTTAGTGCGCCAAATCGTCAGCAACGCCTCTCCTGTCAGCGCCCAAATCACGCCTTTTGTGCAACTAAAGCGAGACAGCTCTCCCGCACCGGCTGCGAGCGATTCGGGTATGGGAATGAAACCCTTTTTAGGATCAGCACTGACCCAACCCGATCAACGGTTTACCAAATTCGATTTTGAGGACATGGCCGAAGACCCCTTCAGGGCAGACCTGACCGGTGGCTGGGTAGCAATGTTGCAGCATTATTTTGTCAGCGCGTGGATACCAGACTCCGACAATACGTATCGATTCCGAACCCGACAGACCCGATCCGGTGACAACATTATTGGCTACACCGGACCCGCCATGACCATTGCGCCCGGTGAAACCGTCTCGATCAGCAACCAACTCTACGTCGGACCTAAAAACCAAAAGGTGTTGGCCGATCTGGGATCGCATCTTGATCTGGTGGTCGATTACGGCTGGCTGTGGTGGATTGCACAACCCCTGTTCTGGCTGCTCACTTTCATTCAGGGCATCGTCATTAACTGGGGCATTGCGATTATTGTCCTCACACTGTTCGTCAAGCTCGCTTTTTTCCAGCTCTCAGCTGCTGGATACAAATCGATGGCCCGCATGCGCAAAGTTCAACCTCGGATCATGGCTATTCGTGAGGAATACGCCAATGACAAAGCCAAACAATCCCAGGCAATGATGGAGCTGTATAAAAAAGAGAAAATCAACCCGCTGGGCGGCTGCTTTCCGATCCTCGTTCAGATGCCAGTATTCATCGCGCTCTATTGGGTGTTGATGGAGTCCGTTGAACTGCGCCAGGCCCCCTTCGCTCTGTGGATCGATGACCTATCGGTCATGGACCCCTACTTTGTATTACCTATTTTGATGGGCGCAAGCATGTTCTACATGCAAAAGTTGAACCCGGCACCGCCAGACCCTATGCAGGCAAAAATTATGCAGTGGATGCCCATCGTCTTTACCTTCTTTTTCCTATGGTTCCCCGCTGGCCTGGTGCTGTACTGGTTATGCAACAACCTACTGTCGATGGGGCAGCAATACATTATCAACCGCCGCATAGAGCGTGGTGCCCTCTGAGCCCCCTGGAGCAAACAGCACTTTGTCCTCTGAAAGCCTTGCGCTTGAACTAGACACCATCGCCGCCGTCGCTACCCCGGCAGGCCGCGGTGGCGTCAGCATTATTCGCGTATCAGGGCCCGACGCATGGCCAATTGCTGAAAGCCTGACACAAAAAGCGTTACTACCCCGACAACCCGTTTTCTGCGGTTTTAAGGGAACAGATGGCGAGGTGATCGACGAGGGTCTTGCGCTGATGTTCCGTGGTCCCGCCTCTTTTACCGGCGAAGACGTAGTAGAGCTTCAGGGGCATGGTGG
>CALKEI010000129.1 GCA_938085095.1 uncultured Luminiphilus sp.
GCGAATAGCGAGGAGATATCGCCTTTGCGCGCACCGATGTATCGCATCGGGTCGCCCAAATCGCACGGCTCGACCTTGATAACGCGCGCGCCTTGCTCGGCAAGCATCATGCTTGCCAGCGCCGCCGTTATCATCGTGGAAAATTCGAGGACGATGACGCCTTCCAATGGTTTCATAACAGTGCCCCGCTGATGGGTTATGTATCGTGCGCCCGACGCCAGTAGTAAACAGCCCCGCATCGTTGCGCTTGCTGTATCGATAGTCGTAAACCTAGGTTCAAACTGACACAAAGGCAATGGCGGCATGCTGGCGGCCATCGCCCGCGCTGTGCTTGATGGGTAAAAAAAACGCGGTGGCAGGCATCCAAATGCCGCGATTGTGCATAAAAAGGCCACTAACCAACGTAAATTGGGCGGTTTCTGACATGAAAGCATTGGTCAAAAAGCATGCCGAGGAAGGGCTGTGGCTTGAGGACGTGCCTATCCCCTTGGTGGGTGGTAATGACGTTCTGATCAAAGTCCACAAAACCGCTATCTGCGGAACCGATGTCCACATCTACAACTGGGATGAGTGGGCCCAGAAAACGATTCCGGTGCCGATGACAGCGGGGCATGAGTATGCGGGTGAGATCGTTGAGCTGGGCGCTAACGTCACGGGTCTGCAGGTTGGCGATATTGTGTCGGGCGAGGGCCACATTGTGTGCGGCCGATGTCGTAACTGCCTGGCAGGCCGTTTACATTTGTGTCCGAATACCGAAGGCGTGGGAGTGAATCGCGACGGCGCCTTTGCTGAGTATGTTGTCATTCCGGCCACCAACGTGTTCAGACCCAGTGTCTATCTCCCCACGGACTTGCTCAGTATTTTCGATCCTTATGGCAATGCCGTTCACACGGCCCTATCTTTCAATATGGTGGGCGAGGACGTCATCATTACCGGTGCCGGCCCCATCGGGATCATGGCGGCGATGGTAGCGGGGCACTGCGGTGCGCGTAACGTCATCCTGACCGATGTCAACGAGTACCGTTTGGATCTGGCAAAGCGCATCGTGCCAAAGGTTCAGCCGATTAATGTCGCCAAGCAGGAAATCACCCGGAATTTTATGGAGAGCCTTGGCATTCTCGAAGGTTTCGATGTCTGCCTGGAGATGTCAGGGTCTCCGGCCGCCTTCCGTGATGTACTGAGCAAGATGATCAATGGCGGCAACATTGCCATGTTGGGCATCATGCCAGATGACACGGGCATTCCTTGGACCGACGTGGTCTTCAAGGGCCTGAACATTAAAGGTATCTATGGCCGTGAAATGTATGAAACCTGGTACAAGATGGTGATGATGATCCAGAGCGGCTTGCCGATCGAGCGAATCATCACGCACCGTTTTCATTACACCGAATTTCAGCAGGGCTTTGACATCATGCGTTCCGGACAATCCGGAAAAGTGATTCTCGATTGGAAGGATTGATATGAGTTATCAGGCCGCTAAAGAGGGTTATGCTGCGGAGATTGCCGAGATCAAGGCGGCGGGGCTGTGGAAGACCGAGCGCGTGATCGCGTCTGACCAGAAAAACGACATCACCCTCGAGGGCGGTGCCAATGTGGTCAACATGTGCGCCAATAACTACCTGGGTCTTGCCAATAATGCAGAGGTGAAGCAGGCAGCCAGCGATAGCCTTAACGAGTGGGGATTTGGCGCCGCGTCGGTGCGCTTTATCTGCGGCACCCAGAGCATTCACAAAACGCTCGAGCAACGGGTCAGCCACTTTTTGGGAATGGAAGACACTATTCTTTACGCTGCCTGTTTTGACGCCAATACCGGACTTTTCGAGACCATTCTGGGGCCAGAAGACGCCGTCATTTCTGACGAGCTTAACCATGCCTCCATCATCGACGGTGTGCGCCTTTGCAAAGCGTCCCGATACCGCTATCGCAACAGCGACATGGCAGATTTGGAGTCCAAGCTCAAGGAAGCTCGCGAAGCCGGCGCGCGGCGAATACTGATCACCACCGACGGTGTTTTTTCGATGGACGGTACGGTTGCCCGACTCGGGGCGATCTGTGACCTCGCCGACCAATACGGGGCGATGGTGCATCACGATGACTGCCACGCCACGGGCTTCATGGGTGATCAGGGGCGTGGCGTGCATGAGTACTGCGGCGTGATGGATCGCGTCGACATTATTACAGGGACCTTCGGCAAGGCGTTGGGCGGAGGATCTGGTGGCTTTACCGCTGGACGGCAAGAGATTGTCGATATCCTTCGCCAGCGCTCAAGGCCGTATCTATTTTCGAATACCTTGGCGCCGGCCATTTGTGCGGCGTCGCTGAAAGTGCTCGACATGCTCGAGGCTTCGACGGCGCTTCGCGATATGCTCCATGCAAACACCCGTTACTTTCGGGAGCAGATGCAGGCCAATGGGTTTGCGGTGCCCGAGGGAGATCACCCGATTGTGCCTGTGATGTTAGGGGATGCCGTGGTGGCCCAGAAGATGTCCGAGCGGCTCTTGGAACTGGGCATTTACGCCATCGGATTCTTTTTCCCCGTTGTGCCTCAGGGTAAGGCACGCATTCGTGTGCAGATCTCTGCCGGGCATACCCGAGAAGACCTCGATAAGGCTGTTGCCGCCTTTCGTACCGCTCACGCCGAAATTGCGGCCTAGCGGTTAACGAACGCTCGATGCGCTCAGCCTGCTGCCTGCGCGGTCGAGCAGGGGTATCCGCTAGTTGAGAACGTTGTAGCCCCGGCCACGCATACAGTTTTTGACGATTTGGTCGGTCTGGGCACTGGCGTTAGCACTTGCCTCACGGCGATTGCGATTATTACGGCTGGCTGCAGCAATGACGCCAACCCCGGCGCCTTTCTTGGCTGCCTTGGACCCCGACTTACCTCCGACAGCGCCCGCTGTGGCGCCCACTGCGGCACCTTTCACTGCCGTTCCCGCGACGCTTTCACGTTGCGGCGCGCTAGGCTGATTTTGTACCGCCAGCCCCTCACACTGCTGCAGATCTGTCTGGTACTGGGTGTAGTCCTGTACCTGAGACATATCCACCACCACGTTGCCGGCTTTGGCGGCCTGTGCGCTGATCAGTGTCGCAACGATCAACAACAAACTGTTTTTCAGGATCACGATGCAAGGTCCTCTTTGAATAAATCGATCAAAATGAACAAATAGTGTAGTCGCTTTATCCCGCCACGCGAGGCGGGCGGGATATCAAAAGGTGACAAATCGCCTGCTGCTTAGGATACGCCTAAAGGAACTGCAGCTAGGTGGTGTTCACATTTACCATAAACGCGTGACGGTTTCTTCCCTAAACCCCGAGAGATTTGATTGCTCGAGCCTTGGCAGCGGGACTTGCTCGCAGGCAATACACATTCCATTATGTGATCTGATGAAACAATCAGAGTGGCAATGAATAGCTCACCTGAAAAACCTGAAGAAGACGGTCCGAAGTGGCGAAGCAGAGTTGAAGCGCTGCTGTTGGTGGCGGGGGGACTTATTTTGCTGATTCCTACCCTTGCGATTTTCTTGGCTGGCGGCGATTAATGCTGTGACCAAGCGCTACGCGCCCGCCACTGAGCGCAACCGCGATGCGATCCTTGAAGTGCTGCGAGGCCGCTTGCCCGATGAGGGTACAGTGCTGGAGATTTCTGCAGGTACCGGCCAACATGCAGCGTTTTTTGCGCCGAGGCTGGGCGCCCGTTATTGGCTCCCCACCGATATTGACGAGATCAATCTGGCTTCCATCGCGAGCTGGCGCGACGAGACCGCCCCTATAAATCTCCTGCCTCCTCAGGCCCTTAATGTGTTGGATGTCGCCTGGCCGGTAGAAACGGCCGAATTGCCCGCACCCATATCGGCCGTTGTGAATATCAATATGGTGCACATTGCGCCCTGGTCTTGTTGCGAGGCGCTATTCGCCGGTGCAGCAAGGCTACTTGAGCCAGGCGCAACGCTGCTGCTTTATGGGCCGTTCAGGCGCGAGGGTCAGCACACCTCGGCGTCCAATGCGTCATTTGATCACCAACTCAGATCTCAGGATCCACAATGGGGTGTCAGGGATCTTGAAGCAGTCATCAATGTCGCGCTGGATCACGGCTTTGAGTGCCGTGAAGTGATTGAGATGCCCGCCAATAATCTGTCGGTGATATTCGGTTGTCTGTAAGGGTGCTGCGATGTAGCCCCGGAATTCCGGTGCTAAAAAACCGTCGAGGCCCGGCAAACAAAGGGCGAGAAGTAAAATGACCAATAGCCGTTACGCTGTATTGGCTTGGGCCAATTTCGTACTACTGGCGGCTGCGGCCCTTAAATTTATCCCCATTGTTCTTTCACTTACCCACGGCATTCATCTGAGCCCCGAGCAGGTTGAACTCGGTCTGGCAGATGAGCGCGCGTGGGCGATGGACCTTATTTCCGACACGCCGTATTTGCTACTTGTCTGGCTAAGCGTGGCATTGGTGCTTCGCCGCCAGACCGGAAGCGCAATACTGAAACCCTGGAATAGCGGCACGTAATTAGCACGATCATAATGAAGCCCCGTTCAGCGCACATTCCGGTACATTGGCACGCACGACCCTTATAAAAAGGAGACTGATATGGAGCCATTCTTACTGCCCGCCGCTGCACTGATTGCGCTAGCGGGCGCCATTTTTCATGGTTATGTCGGGGGAAAAATATACATGGGGCACATTAGAGCTGGCGACCTTATGCCACTCACCCAGTCGCTAAGCCTCGTCTCTTGGCACATGTTCACAATATTTTTACTAGTCACCGGCGCCACATTGATTTGTGTCGCAATGAAACCGCATCTAGCGCTGTTGGCTTACCCCGTTTTGGTTGGCAATGCGCTCGGAGCTGCCCTGTTTATGCTGCTGGGTGCGACGGGTCACGCAATATTATTAAAAATGCCCGGTATGTACTTGATGGCAATGACCGCTTTGCTGGGGTGGCTTGGACTATCTGGATAAGGCTCTTTTTTAGGGCAGGACAATCAATGCAGAGTAGTAAGAATCAATCAGTGAATGCGGTTGGTCGTAATGTTTTGGGGAGGTGTAGTGCATGATTATCGTAGTGGCGGCGTTAGAATTTGCGAGCGAAGCGGAGCGTGATGAGGCGGTGTCGCTCGTCGCTGATGTTCAGCGGCTGACTCGAGAAGAAGAGCCCGGTTGTCATGACTATTGTTTTGCTGCGGATCCTGCCATTCCTACGCGACTGCAGGTTTATGAGCTGTGGGAAGACAGTGACAGCCTCGCGGCGCATTTTCAGCATCCCTATTATGAGCAAATGGCGAGCCTGTTGCGGGGCGTGGGCTTTGTGAGCAGCACGAATCAAGCCTACCTGATCGAGCGAGCCGAGCCCGTGTATACCGAAGATGGCGAAAAGAAAACCGGGTTCTTTCAGAACTGATCAGCGAGGCGCAGGCAGCAGCGGTTGTTGGCCATATGTCACTGCTCACGACTGAGCTTCTGCAGGCGTCCAGAGTTCGATCTCTAGTGGGGACGAATCGACGCTAAAATCTTACTGCGGTGGGTCTTATCACGCGTACTCCAATGCATAATGTCTCGACATCGGCCTAACGTGTCTAGACGAAGGTCGAGCTCTTTGGACACCACATCACCATGAATAAAGCTGCTCAATATCCCATGCTGGTTGCCACGCTGGGCATCATGCTCTTCTCCATGATGGACGCCGTCATGAAAGGGCAGGCGCTGGCGATGGGTACTTACAACGCGATGTTCTGGCGCATGACTATGGGCGCGTTGATTGTGGCCGTGCTCTACCTCCCCACTCGTCCGGTGCCGGCCTCGGGGCGGGTGCTGAAGATCCACTTGATCCGCGCCGCTTTGACGGCAGTGATGGCCTACCTGTTCTTTTTTGGCCTGACCCGGGTACCGCTGGCGCAGGCCATCGGTCTGTCGTTTATCGCACCTATTATCACCCTGTTTTTGGCCGTTCCAATTTTGGGAGAGCGCATCGGCGCTAACGCCAAACTGGCTGCAGTACTGGGCTTTGGCGGTGTGATGATCGTTGTGGGTGGTGAACTGTTGGCGGTCGATGCAGGGAGCGATCTCTTGGGTATGACATCGATACTGATCTCGGCGGTGATGTATGCCTTTAATCTGGTATTGCAGCGCATGCAGGCGTTGGTCGCCAAACCCCTCGAGATTGCCTTTTACCAAAATACGATCGTCTTTATGTTGCTCTTGATTGGCGTGCCCTTTGCTGTGTCGTGGCCGGCAAGCACCTTGCAATGGGGTGGTGCGATGCTCGCGGCAGCTTTTGCCGTGTGCTCATTAATGCTCATGTCGGCAGCGTACCGCCAGGCGGAGGCGCAGCGGCTGGTGGTCATTGAATATACGGCGTTTATTTGGGCGGCCATGCTCGGCTGGTGGTTTTTTGCCGAGCCGGTTACCGCTCGAACCCTGCTGGGGACTGGTTTGATCGTGCTGGGCTGTTTGGTGAGTGCGCGGGGCGGGAGTCGTTAGCTAAGGCTACTGTCCTCAGCAGACAAGGGATCAATCAGCCCTGGCGTTACATTGCCTGCTGCTTGGCCGCCATAAAGTCACTGTGCGGGACGTAAAGCAGGTCAGCGACCTTTCGGATCAGATGCTCTTCATAGCGGCTGAGCACGTTGTCAGCCATGGCCACTCGCCACATCATTACCAGCAGAGCGCGTTTTTCCTCCACTGACGCCAACTCATTTAATGTTCGTGTAAATTCGTAGAGGCAGGTTGCCGCATCAGCTTGTTGGGCGGCTTGTTCGGTCACCGACGCGACTTCTTCAGAAGTGAGGTCAAATTGCTCAGTCAGCAGTGCATTCACAGCATCAAGCTCTTTAGCGTCTACTGCAAAGTCGGCGCGCGCGACCTCGAACATGAGTGCGGCACAGGTCAGCTCCAGCGCTCGACTATCTGGTTGAGCCTGGGCGTCTTCAGCCTGGCGGAGTAAATTTTTGAGTTTGGCGATCAGCAAGGGATTGTCCGGGCGCGCTCACTAGCGAAATAAAGAAGATTGACGATGTTTTTGGATGGCACTCGCAGTCGCTAGCGCGAGTATCACGATAATGCATTCCGCAACAATTTCATTAGGCGTCCAGGCGCCGCCATGAACCGTAGCCGACAGCACGCGCCCGGGAATCACTAACCCGACCAGAACACCCC
>CALKEI010000130.1 GCA_938085095.1 uncultured Luminiphilus sp.
CGCAAGAAGGAACACAAAACCACTGCTGATCTCGCTACGCCGTCTGTTATCACGAATATAATGCCCGACAGCTGCTTTCCTTAAGCGAAACGAAACCCAACCATGGCCATCAAATCGAGTATTTATAAAGCGCAATTAAACGTGGCGGATATGGATCGGCACGTCTATGACACCTTTCCGCTGACTATTGCCTGCCATCCCTCGGAAACCGAGGCACGCATGATGCTACGTATTGTTTGCTTCGCGCTGCATGCCGATCCTAATTTGGTATTCGGCCGTGGCATCAGCACCGATAACGAGCCTGATTTGTGGCGGCGATCGATGGCAAATGATATTGAGCTTTGGATCGATCTGGGGACGCCAGATGAAAGTCGAATCCGCAAAGCGAGCGGCCGTGCGGACCGGGTTCTTTTGTATGTGTATGGTGATCGATCAGTGGCCGCATGGTGGGCCAAGAATGAAGCAGCGCTGATGCGGTTTAACAATGTCAGTGTCGTGCAGATATCAGACGAATCGATGCAGGCTATGGCTGCGCTAGCCAGCAGCAATATGTCGTTGCAGGGTCTGATCGAGGGCGGACAGCTGGCCCTGAGCAGTGCCGAGCACGAGACGCTGATTGAGGTGGAGCTGACAACGCTAAAAGCATAACGAGGTGCATTGGGCACGAAGCATCCCCTCGGTGCACCATTGGCCCGCGCCATGCTCCGTAGGAAAGCTGCTGACCCCCTTAGCATTCTTAGCCCTAAACCACTATGATGCGCCCACTCCCGCGTCGGCAGGGTAATCCGGATACCGGTGTGTGATGCAAAGACCCCACCGTCGGTGACGCATTTGGGGGTACACATTCCAAACGGGCGAAACAGTGCCGACCCCCGATCATCAGCGAGAACACTCACTGGCGGACGGGCAGTCACCTGCAAACCCAACGAGACGCGTGAAGAACGCACAGCAAAGTTACTAGGAAGGTTAATGAACGACACACTAGCACTGAACAAACTCGAAAAACTGATCGAAATAGAAACCCAGCTCCGAGAAGAATACCAGCAGCAACTTGACGCCAAAGATGCCTCGATCACGCAGCTGTCTCAAGACAAGACCGCGCTGGAAGGCAGAGTGAGTGAGCTGGAGAAAACGATTGCGACTCAGCTGACCACCATTACTGAGATCTCCGGTAAATCCCAGGATGTGCAAGCGCTTGAACAGCGCAACCGAGAGTTGCACAACCGCTCTGAAAATATGAAGGAAGAGGTAGCAACGGTAAAAAGCCGACTCAAAACGCTACAGAAAGATCTTGCTGAAGAGCGGACCGAGCTGGCCGAGCTCAAAAAGTACGACCCTCAGCGTCTTCGTAAAAACTTGGACGGCGCTAAGCGCAAGTTGGCCGATAAAACGAGCGCTGCGGATAAGCTGCAGAAGTCACTGAGCGAGACACGCTCAGAGAAAGCACAGCTCGAGCAGAAGGTAAAAGACCTTGAGGCACAGCTCGAAGCCGTTACTGCGAAGCAAGACGATCAAACTGAAGAAGGTGAGCAGGCTGCCGCGTGATAATCAGCCCCAACAGCGGGTGTTAAACCAAGGTTGAGCACTTACTGGGATCCCATTAGTCTGTTCACCTGGCTCGCCTTATTCCGATAACAAGAGGACGGTAACGATGGTAGCGCTAACCCCCACGATTATTGCGATGCTGGCGGCCTCCGTCGTCTTTCAGGTCATTGGCCTGTCCTTAATGCCCATGACCAAAGGGCTCACGGAAATAGCCCCATCAATAGGATGTGGCATTGCTTTTCTACTGGGCCTCGGCCTCATGGCGCGCTTGCTTCACAGCGGCATCAATCTGGGCATCTTGCTACCCTTTATGGCCGCTATCGTTCCTTTGTGTGCCATCGCAGTGGGCATCCTGTTTTACGGTGAGTCGGCTTCACTGACTAAGCTGTCGCTATTGGTGTCCGCCTGTCTTGTGATCGGTTTCGCGAGCAGCATTGCATAACAGCATCAGCAGCTAATCAGCGAGGACATCACATTTTTTTACTGGACTTACATTTTTGGCGACAAAACCAGCGCCTACTCGGGATCATCGCAATCGCGATAGGGGTTGGCGCCTGGAGTATGGAATTCGCCGGCACCGTCTATGTGTGCCCCTACTGCAGAGTGCAACGCACCGTCATCCTGCTCCTCGGATTGATGATGGTGTTGCCCATCTCACGGCATTGGATTATCCAATATCTCGCGTCGGTGATCGGCTTCATGGGCGCCGTAGTGGCCGTGAACCAAAACTTCATGGGGTGGGCAAAAATTTCCAAAGGCACGTTTGCCTTTAGTGAGCAGCTCTATGTCGATCCTTTCCTGCTCTCGGGTGGCGCACTGTTCATCATCATTGGCCAACTGTGGCTGATACTCAGTAAAACCAGCGGCACGGCACCTTAAGCAAAGGCGCCGGGTTACCGCCCACCCCTATTTACTGGCTTAATGCGGTCGCAATCTCGCGAATCAACATCGTCGCCAGCGCGGCCCAACTCAGAATAAATAGGCTGAAGCGCACCCACACGTGGTTGATCGTAATTTGCACCAATGAGTGCGCAAACCGCAGTGCACAATACGCCCACGCTGCATACAGATGCACCGTATCGGTATGCCCCAGCGCCCATATCACCAGCACTACCGCATAGAAAAGAGTAGGTTGCTCCCACAGATGATTGTAGTTATCCGCAACGCGTTCCACCTTGCTCGGAAATACACCCCCTAACTGTGCGGGGTGCGACAGCTGCTGCAAATCGACCCCCTCTGCTTCCAAGGTCTTCGACGCCGGGATGCGCGTGATGTACATCAACAGCATCATGAGCAGGCTTAGAAAGCCCATAAACAGTATCGGTTGAAGGATGAGATCGTTCATGGCGTCTTACCTCTGCTTTAGGTGGCTACAGGCATAGCGTAACCAAGGATTGCCGTGCTCCCAAGACCGGAGCGGGATCATCTATCCGATCGAGCCTCTATTTTCAGCTAGCCTGACCAATGTAACCTTTACTACTCCCACTGGTACTGTTACCTTTACGTTACATTTTGCAATAATCGGTAACGCACCATGATTAGCGACGCCATCCCAGTACTCGGCATTCTCACTGGCATCAGTGTGCCCATCGCCGTGTTCATTTGGCTGTACCACGAGGAAAAAGGCAAGCGCGAGGCGGTGATCAAAATCGCCGAGCACATGGATGACCCAGCCAAAATGGAAGAGCTGCTTACACTCTTCAATGAACGTAAAAAAGAGCCCATCGATTACCGGCGCGGCGGCGTGATCACGCTGTTTGTGGGCGTGGGTATCTATCTTCTGGGCGCGGTTTCTTTTGGGAACTTTTTTGAAGGGATTGGCTTGCTGGTGGGCGCCATCGGTGTGGGTACTATGGTCGCAGGCTACCTCTACCCCAATACGGGCGAGGAGCTTACTAACGCAGTCGAAGAGTTTGAGAAAAGATAACAACCTCGGACGTGGGTAAGCATCACAAAAAGCTGTTGAACAATCTCGAGGTCGGGAGGAAATCCGCTGGCCTCACTCAGCAGCAGTTATCAGAGCGTGCAGAAGTGTCTAGAAAAAGCATCAACGCGATTGAAAACGGCGTGTATGTTCCTTCTACCGTACTCGCACTGAAAATCGCGGAAACGCTAGGATGTAGCGTTGAGGATCTTTTCCAATTGCCGACCCAGTAAGGCTTTACCCAGTATGACGACAACCATTGACCACATCATCATCGCAGTCTCTGACCTCGCGGAGGCAAGCGCGGAGTACAGTGCGCTACTGGGCCGTTCACCGAGTTGGCGTGGCGCCCATCCCGATTACGGTACCGCCAACACGCTGTTCAAATTGGATAACACCTATATTGAACTGCTCGCCCCACAAGGCGAGGGCATGGCGGCGGATATTGTTAACGGCATCCTGAACACACGCGGCCCCTGTCTGGGTGGACTGGTATTGGGTACGGAGAACGCCGAAGGCTTTATCTCCCATGCCAGATCAGAGGGACTTGAAGCGTCCGATCCTCTGCCCGGCCATGGCGTCGATGAGCAAACCGGCGCAGAGCGCCGCTGGCGCAACATATTCTGGGACCCCGCCGCCGCGCGAGGCATCTTTTCTTTCTGTATTGAACACGAGGCGGGATCAACGCTACCAGAAGCCGAACCATACGGCGCGGGCGCCATCGCCGGAGTCGACCATGTGGTGGTTAAAACTCAGAGCGCCGATGCTGCCAAAACCTTTTATGGTGATCAGCTCGGTATCCGCTTGGCGCTGGAGCAGGACGTGCCCGAATGGGGCGGTACCCAACTCTTTTTCAGGGCCAGCGCCATGAGCATCGAGGTGATCGCCTCCGATAAGGCGCCCGAACAAGATGAGCTTTGGGGGCTGGCCCTCAAAACCGACGATATTGAGGCCACTCACTCGAGGCTGAGCGAGGGCCACGTTGAGGTCTCTGATATTCGCGATGGCCGTAAATCCGGGACCCGAGTTTGCACGGCCAAGTCTCACACACTCGGTGTGCCCACCTTGCTGATTGAGCATCCGCCACGTTAGATCAGGTGTTTGACGACTAACGGAGATCTCTCTGCAGCCTTTGCGGATCAGTACGCCTCGTCACGCTCCCCCCTATGCATACCGTCAACCTGTTTGATCAGGACGGGGCTGCATCCAAGCGCTCACGATCGCACCGAATAAAATCAAACCACCACCTAGCAGCGTGGCCTGATTTGGAATTTCACCGAAAGCCAGCCAGCCAATTACAGCTGCAAAGATAATCTGCACATAGCTCAAACTGGTGACGCGGCTCGCCGCATCCCTCTGCATTGCTTTAGTGAGAGCCAGTTGCCCTAACTGAGTGAAGCAACCGACACCCAGTAAAACCCACCAACCATGTGCATCTGGCCAAATGAAGTCTGCGCCGCCCAACAATAGCGTGCCGGGCGCACAGACCAACGGAAAGTACAGCACGATGACCGAGGGATGCTCGGTGGTGACCAACTTGCGCACTAACGTATAGGCTACACCGCTGCCAAAAGCGCCACCCAGTCCCGCTAGCACCGGCCACAGGGGCGCTTGCGCAGCGGCGCCCACCATCCAATAAGGAGCCACGATACAAGCCAGCCCCAATAGGCTTAGCGCGATGCAAGTCAGAGTGGCGCTCGTCGGGCGCTCCGCTAAAAACAAGAACGCCAGCAGCGCAGTGAACACCGGGTGCACATACTGCAGCACCGTGGCCTGTGCCATGGACAGATGAATCAAGGCATAAAAGACGCCGATCAACGCAAGGAAGCCAGAGAGCCCTCTGGCAAACAACAAGCCTCTTCGATGCCCCAGCGGATGCACTCTGGCCCGACGGATGTCAATGAGGGACAGGACCACCGAGACCAGCGCGCGTACAAAAATGATTTGCAGTAGCGGGATACCCAGCTGCCCCGCTTCCTTCACAAGTGCCGCCATCAGCGCAAAGGCCAGCGCGCTGATCACCATATAGCGGGGACCGGTCAAGAACGAAGTTGCTCGAGCAAATGTCTTACGTCATAGCGCTCGTCGCCCTCCTGTCGGGGTGCGAATTGTCGATAAGCCTCGGCAATCACGCTTTGGCGCTCATCGATCCTGACCTGGTTATAGCCATGTGAGACCACATAGGGTTCGCCGGCCAGCATCTGAGGCAGAATGATCGCTGAGAATTCATCAACCGGCATCCCCATGGGGCGCATGGGCTCCGGTATGAGCTCAGACCCCACAAAACCTGGGGCAATCATGCCCACTGAGATGTAATCCGGCACTTCCTCACGCAGGCAGTCCGTGAGGCCCAATACAGCGTGTTTACTCGCAACATAAGCCGCAGAGTGACGGACCGCGACAAAGAAACTGTTCTCAGAACCCGTGTTATACAGTGCGGCAGGCGTGCCTTGCTCAATCAGACGCCGACCGAACTCTTGGCAGCCGCGCCATACCCCCTCGAAGTTCACGGCCATCACTCTCTGCAGTTCCTCCACTGGCGTGTCGATAACCGAACCTCGCGCCTGCCCAATACCGGCGTTATTGACGACCAAAGCCACCTCGCCGAAAGCAGCGAACGCCCGCTCCGCAAAGTCGCTCAGCTGCTCAGGATCCGTCACGTCCAATTGAATAGCGCAAGCCTTAATGCCACGGTCGGTGAGTATCGCGGCGGCCTCTTCAAGGCGCGCCCGACGCGGCTCGCCGATCACGATATCGGCGCCCCGCGCACCACAGGCTTTAGCAAGCCCAAAACCGATACCTGTGGCGCCCCCGGTGATGACGACAGTGCGGTCAGTTAAATCCAGCATCTTTGTTGCTCCATTAGCGATGTCAATCCACCAGATACCGCTCGGGCTCTCCCGCAGCATGCACTCTGAAAATCACCAGCTCAGCGCCCTGCTCTCCCGTACGCCCGGTATGAACAATTTTTGGAGCAATTTTTTGTGCGTCACCCTCTCCAGCCGGTAAATCAGGCTCATCTCGCCGCTTGAGGGTGATTGATCCCTCAATGACATAAAAAAACTCCTCACCCGGATGCCAATGCCATGGCAGCTCGGTGTTTGCCGGAAAGCTGACGCGGCTGACGATGACCTCTTTACCCTCTGCACCAACGATGGTCTCGCGGAGTAAATTTTCTGCCTGAACCGAAGGCCCCACCGAAGGCTCTGCGGCCCGACCGATCGTGGAGGACATACCGACCAGCGCTGCCAGCGAGAGAATCCAAGTGATTAGAAATCGCATGCTGTCACCTTTCTGCCTATGCGGTGACGCCAGCATAGCGGCTGAGCCACAGAGGCGGTAGCAAGATTAGTCCGGCAGCGACCGATGCCAGTTGGCCGGGCGCGGCTATCAGCCCCTGAGTTGATTCAAACTGCTGTGCCGCTTCACATGTCACTCGATAGACCGTAACATGTCACTTGACATGTACGGATCGTCTCTCGGTGATTTAAGATGACCGGCACGAATTTGACAAACCTACGATATCGAGCGGCTCGCGCTGACCGCATTAGCGCCACCATTCGAGGAGCATAAGTCGATGGAACAACAAGAAATCCAGACCCTTCGGGCACTGATGGAATATGAAGCCGCGCGAACCGAGCCCCCCGAAGGCTTCCCAAACCTGCCCGATATGCCGGCCGGCCGCTACACCGACCAGCGATTTTTCGAGCTGGAGCAAACAGAGATTTTCAAAAAATCCTGGCTCTTTGCGGCGCACCTCGATGAAATTCCCGAACCTGGCTGTTACATGACCTGGGAACAGGCCGGCGAGCCCGTGGTACTCGTACATACCGAGCAAGGCGAAGTGAAAGCGTTTTATAACGTGTGTTCTCATCGCGGCGCACCCGTCGTCACCGAACCCAAGGGGAAACGACTGCGACTCACCTGCAAATATCACGGCTGGAGTTACTCACTGGATGGTGAGCTCAAAGCCATCAAAGACCCGGAAGATTTCCGGGACCTCGATTTCAGTTGCCGGAGTCTCAAAAGCGTTCGCTGTGAAACCTTTGGCAAGTTCATTTTTGTAAACTTCGATCCAGAAGCCATTAGCCTCCTCGATTGGCTGGGCCCCGTCGCCGACGAGTGGCGCGAATTCCAGTTCGATCAGTGCCGACTGTCTGCACGCTACAGCTTTGACCTCGATTGCAACTGGAAGATCGCGATGGAGGCTAATACCGAGGTGTATCACGTGCCCAATATTCACCCCACTACGGTGGCTCCGATACTCGATCACCGGCGCAATGTGAACACGCTTTATGCGAATGGTCACGGGCGCATGGTGGCGCCACCGCCGCGCGTTAACGAAACCAAGGATGCTGACTCGACCCGCAACGTGGGTGCACGCGCCGAGATTGCCACCGTGGGTGAAATCGCTCGTACCTGCATCCAGTCATACGGCATGTTCCCGAACTGGGTTTCTCAGCTGACAGAGTTCGTGCTGGCGCCGCTACTATTCTGGCCCAATGGCATTAACAAGTGTCGCCTCGAGTGCTGGACCATTGCCCCTGACTGGGGTGACGGCGCGGGGCCGGACTACTGGACGGTCAACAACGGTGAAAGGCTCTGCGACATACTGCTAGAGGACACTGAATTTGGCACACAAATTCAGAAGTCGATGGAATCACCGGGCTTTAAGGGCGTGCCGCTCAGTTATCAGGAGGCCCGCATCTACCACTGGAATCAGAACGCAGACCGGATGATTGGGCTTAACAAGATTCCGGCAGACCTCGCGGTGCAGCAAGTGATTGGTGAGGAATGGGTCTACCCCAATGACCCGCGCATTAGCGCTTTAGGCCCGCAACCATAATGTGACTTGCTGAAGAATTGCGGCGAAATGGAGCGCTCACACAACCGGTCATTGTGAAGACTCGCTCTGTGCTAGCCTGCGTCTTGGTTTGCATTAGAAGCTTGGAACTAGTGTGACGTCACCCTCACTCCGCACCTTTTATGCCGCCCTAATCAGCTGGTCGCTACTGTTTGTCTACCTGCTGGCCTTTTATCAGTCGGCCAATACCCCTTTACGCGCCGCGGGTTTGGCCGAAGTACTGCTGACCGCCGCACTGGCGCTGGCGCTATCCGGCGCGATTGCGGCCCTGGTATGGCTACTGGGTGTCTTGCTTGGATCAATTCTGAATCCCGACCGGCTCAATACTTGGCTACTGCGTTTCGCGGCGGGGCCAGTGATCTTTGTGCTCGCGCTCATCGTGGCTGAAAACTGGTTTTATTCGCTGTTTGGGGTGGGTCTTAAATCGGGGCAGAACCTCTGGCTCAAGATCGGCTTTATTTTTTTGGCAGGCTTCATTACCACCCATGGGCTCGGTGCGGTCACCGCCGGCTCGCAGTGGCTAGCAAAAAAAGGGAGGCTGCTCGCCGCCGGCCTGCTGGCTGGCAGTTTAGTCAGTGGCGCTTATGCGCTATCTGCCGGGCTGGCAACGCATACGGCTCCCTTTACTGTGACGCGCACAGCACCCCTACCCCATATTCTGTTGATTTCGGCAGATGGTTTGAGTGCCGACTTTATGTCTCTCTACGGGCACTCGGCGCCATCCACTCCCTTTCTTGAGTCGGTGGCAGACGAGTTAATGATTTACGACGCCGCCTACGTCAACAATGCCAACACCACGGGTTCGATCACAAGCGTGCTGACCGGGATCTCTCCCGCCACCACCAAGGTCATCTATCCGCCTGACTTTCTCAGCGACCAGTTCGCCTCAAAGAGTCTCCCCCACCTGCTTGGAGATCTGGGTTACTACCGATCCCAATGGTCGGTCCCCCACTATGCGAGTGCGCCCTCACAGGGCATGGCAGACGCCTTCGACCGAGTCAATGGCGCCGACCAGGAAAACACCCTGCGAGCGTTCCCTGCTTTGCCCATGAGTAATCTCTCTGCCTGGTTTCTGACGAATGCGCTGGACGATGCGTCCGGTGTAGTACTCGATGCGTTGGCGATTCGCGAGATGGACAACCCCTACGCACAGGTGGCTGAGCAGAGTGAGTCCCAACAAAGCGCTCCACCAGCCAAACTGTCCGATAAGGAACGTTTGGCGGGACTCAAGGAGGACCTCGACACGGCAATCAGCGACGGCAAGCCCCTGTTTGCGCAAGTCCACTTAATGGATACCCACGGGCTGAAATTCTTTCCCACTGTGCGGAAGTTCTCTGCCGGCATGGTGCAAAACAAAACGTGGATGACACCGTTTTATCTCGATTCAGTCGCGGAGTTTGACCGCCGCCTTGCAGATCTCTTTACGCACCTGGCAAATGTCGATGCACTCGACAATATGTTGGTAATCATATTTTCAGACCATCCCCAAAAATGGAAAACGCACCTTAGAGTCCCGTTACTGATTCGATTCCCGGCTGCTGACACGACAGGCCATTTCAGCAACAACGTGCAGTTACTGGATCTCGCTCCTACAATCATCGATTGGCTGGGAGGCACCCCGCCAGAGTGGATGCAAGGAATGAGCCTGCTCGAGGCAGGCGCGATATCCGAGGACAGAATGATAATCACCACCGGGTTTGACGCCGAGGTGCGGTCAGCCGGCGATGGTCGCGGCTGGCAGCGTGCCGAGACCGAGGGCAGGCCTTTTCGTGAGCGAAATGAGTTCCGGATAATTCATTGCAGCGAGACCGCCAAGACCGCTTTTCCAGAGCTGGCGATCCGTTTTAAACCCCTGCCTCAAAATCCTTCGTCGGAGGGTTGCAACCGCTATTCGCCCAAATTGCGAGCCGAGACGGCAAGAGAAACGCTGCAACAGGCACTGGCATCACCCGTCGTCCCCTGAACAATATCGTCGAACGGCACCGCCTCTCCGGATTAAACGGCGTCGCGCTCACTGGCCCAAATTAACCGTATTTCTGTCACACTACGTTTTTGTTTGACTGAATCTTCCCATGGCGCGCGCAATCAGTTCGTTTTTTGTCCTCAGCCTCTTCCCCTTGCCGGCGGCGGCCTACCTGGATCCCGGCACTGGCAGTATCATCCTACAAGGCGCCATCGCCGGTATTGCAGTCGCGTGGTTCACCATCAAAATGTACTGGTACAAGCTAGCCTCGCTATTTGGAAAAAAAGCGCCCGAGAGCCTGCTTGAAGACGACACCGAAAACGATACCGACGCGTCTTGATCGCACTGTTTGACCCTGCCCCGCTGCCGAAACTGATAGCGAAACCATGAACCGCTTGAACGCTTCTTTTCGTGATCCAAGCGGTTTTGTTTTCTCCGATCAGGGCGTCATTTTTCGGCAGGTTAATGCAAGCTATGCTGACCACTACGACCAGCTCATGAGCTCAGGCCTCTATGAGG
>CALKEI010000131.1 GCA_938085095.1 uncultured Luminiphilus sp.
GTGAATGTTGAGGTAATGGATGGCTATGTCGCCATGGGAGCACTGGCGACGGATAAAGGCTTGCGACAACTCGACGGGCTGGCTGATCACGAGCACCCGGATAACCGCAGAGCGTGCAGACCGTTTGGCGAGAACTGCGGCTTTACGATGGCAGAGTCGGCGCAGGTCGTTATTCTGATGGACGATGCGCTGGCCCTGGAACTGGGCGCGCCCATTCTGGCTGGCGCACCATTTGTGAGTGTGCGGGCGGATGGCGCGAAGAAGTCCATTTCTGGCCCCGGGGCTGGCAACTATCTCACCATGGCGGAGTCGGTGGCCACTTTAAGGACGATGCTTGGGGAAGAGCGCCTGAAGCATCGTGGCATGGTGCAGGCGCACGGTACGGGAACCCCACAGAATCGGGTTACGGAGTCGACTTTGTTAAGCAAGGTGGCTGCGGCATTCGGCGTGTCGGAGTGGCCGGTTGCAGCGATAAAGAGTTACGTGGGTCATTCGTTAGGTGCGGCGGCTGGTGATCAGCTCACTGCGACGCTGGGTATCTGGCAGCACGGGATGATCCCGCGCATACACACGATAGACGAGTTAGCGACAGACGTTATCAGTGAGCGACTTGCTTTTGCGCTTGCCGAGCGTGAAAGCAAAGATCTGGACTATGCGCTGATCAACAGTAAGGGGTTCGGCGGCAACAATGCGACCGCGGCCCTGCTGAGCCCCGATATGACCGAACAACTCTTGACGCAGTGCCATGGTAAGGCCGAGATGAGCGCTTGGCGCGACCGTCACGAATCGGTTCAAGAAGCGCAGGCAGCGACAGAGGCGCAAAGAGTGGCAGGTGAGTGGTCGCCGACGTATCGCTTCAATGAGGGTGTGCTGAGCGATGCCGATGTTTCACTGACCGCCGAGGCGATCCGATTTGGTGATACCACAATCTCGCTCCAGAGCGCCGTGCCGGAGGGTTGGCGGGCCGATTGAGCGCGCACATTTGTTACGCTAGCGCGACCGCTCTGGAAATGAACTGATATGTCTACGCTCGATACACTGCTCAATCGTAACTCTCACCCCCGCTTGACCGGGCCGGGGCCGGATGCGACGCAACTACAGATGATTCTGCAGGCTGCGTCGCGCGCGCCAGATCATGGGCGTCTCCGCCCTTGGCGTTTTGTCGTGATTGCGGGCGAGCGGCGTCTATCGTTGGGTGAATGCTTTCGGGAGAGCCTTGCCCTTAAGGGGGTCGTGGACGAGGCGCAGTTGGAGAAAGCGGTGAAGGCGCCATTGCGGGCGCCGCTGCTGGTAGCCGGGCTGCTGCACCCTGTCGAGCATGAAAAGATATCCCGCGACGAACAGGGGCATGCGGTCGCGGCGGCGCTTCATGCCGCGCAGCTTGCCGCCGATGCGCTTGGCTTTGGATGTGTCTGGCGAACAGGCGGTTATGCGACAGATCCC
The DNA here is from genome assembly GCA_938085095.1 of uncultured Luminiphilus sp. GTDB lineage: Bacteria > Pseudomonadota > Gammaproteobacteria > Pseudomonadales > Halieaceae > Luminiphilus. Next base: position 1,444 of record CALKEI010000131.1, read on the forward strand.
CACGTTGTCGAGGCTCTGGGGGGGGACCCTGGCGATCAGGTGATCGGCTTTCTCTACATTGGTACCCGCGAGGGCCCGAGTAAGCTTCTGGTTGAGGAACCCCTTGAATCTCTTGTGAGCTACTTTTAAAGTCCGCGCACACTCTCGGTCGGTCGACATAACGTGGTGAAAAAACCGTGGCTGCAATTCCTGCTGCTGGGATGTTTGTTGTTCATCGCAGGGCAATGGCTGTTCCCGGAGCCCAGGCCAGTGCTTGGGCCGCCTAATGCCGAGCGATTAGCTGCCATGGCCGAAAACTACGCCCGGTTTGGCGGCGGCCCCGTGAGCGCTGAGTTGCAGGTGCGATTTATCAACAGTGAGCTGCGAGATGAGCTGCTGTTTCGCGAAGCGTTGAAGCGAGACCTTCAGTATCGCGATGCAGCGGTTGAGCAACGAATTATCCGCAATATGCGGTTTTTGGATACCGAGACAGACGCCAGCGATGCAGAGCTAGTGGAGCAAGGCTACGCCTTGCGCCTGCATCTCACAGATGAGGTCATTCGGCGCCGCTTGGTGCAGATTATGGAGCGGCTGATCGTGGCGCTGATGCCAAATTCTGCGCCAACACCTCAGCAGGTTCAGGCGCGTTATCAGGAGCAGCTCGAGAGCTGGCAGGAGCCGGCCCGTTACACCTTTAGCCATGTTTTTTTGTCGACCGACCGAGCGGCCGAAATGCCGGCTCTTATCGAGCGCATTGCCACCCAGCAGATGAATCCCGACGAGGCGCGTCTACTGGGGGCTCCCTTCCTGTCAGGTTATGACTTCACGCGACAGAGTTCCGACCAGATGACTCGGGTGTTTGGCGCTGCCTTTGCAGAGCAATTAAGCGCAGCTCCCGCGGAGGCAGGCGCCTGGGTGGGCCCGATAGCCTCAGCTTTCGGACAGCACTACGTTTTCATTGAAGAGTTTGAGCAGGCGCGCACACTGTCGCTGGATGAGGTCGGCGTGCGCATAGAGCGCGATTTGGCGCGGGAGGGTGAGGAGCAGGCCGTGAGCGATTGGGTGGAGCAGGCGATGGCTGGCTATGAGGTCCGGCGCTCATGAGGTTCTGGCTACTGTTGTTCAGTCTGTGTTTTGCCGTGAATGCGGCAGCGCATCGTTTTGCGCCCTCGCTGCTGGAAGTGACACAGCTGTCTGAGACCAGCTTCGGCGCGAGCTGGAAAACCCCGATGCAGAAAGTATCGGCTACACCGATTGAGCCTCACTTTCCGGATGCCTGTGACATTACGTCGACCTCTCCCTGGATTCAGGAGGGCACTGGAGTCCTGATGCAGCTTCAGCTCAGCTGTGCGAGCGGACTGGCAGGAGAGACCCTATCGATTTCGGGCCTGGGAGAAAATCAGTCCTCAGCACTTTTGCGCGTAACGCTGGCCGAGGGTATTTTTCATCAAGCGGTCTTCACGGCCACAGAGCCTAATTTTGTAGTGCCGATGGAGGGTTCCGCAGGCACCGTGGCGCTGGACTATTCGTGGCTGGGCGCGGAGCACATCTGGGCGGGTCCCGACCACCTGTTGTTTGTGATGGGGCTGCTGCTGCTAGTGGGTTGGAATCGTCGTTTAATCTTTACCGTTACCGCCTTCACGCTCGGGCACAGCATTACGCTGGCCATGGTGACGCTGGGGCTATTTGACTATCCGGTGTCGCTCGTTGAATTCATGATCGCGCTCTCGATTTATATACTGGCGGTTGAGCTCGCACGAGGAGAGGGCGGTGGCGCCTTATGGCGTCAGCCTTGGTGGCTGGCAGGTGGCTTCGGGCTGTTGCATGGGATGGGTTTTGCCGGCGCGTTGGCGGAAACCGGTTTGCCACAGTCGAATGTGCCGCTGGCGCTACTTTTTTTCAACGTGGGTATCGAGCTGGGGCAGCTCGCGTTTATTGCATTGTTAGTGGTAGTCGCGGTGCTGGGAGGCAAGCTGATAGGGCCGCGAGTCACTCGGCTGAGACCGATGCCCGTTTATGTGTTGGGTGCGCTCTCTGCGATGTGGTGCATTGAGCGCGGCCTGGAAGTACTGGCCTGATCAGGGGTTGCCAGGCCAGTTCTTCATCGCAATGATCGGATGGAAGGCGATGGCAATGCCTTCGTCGATGTGATTCTCATTTTCCAGCACATCCCGTCGTCGGACAAAGGCAGTGCCACTGCGGGTATCCACAGCATCAGTGACCTCCATACCGCCTTCTCCAGAGAAAATTCGCCCCAAATCCATATTGACCCCGGCCACACGCATCGTTGCGGCGGCCACTGGACGTGACCAGTCAAATTCAGAGGTCACGCCGCTACCTGCTCCTTGTATTGCCGGCTTTCGGGTGACGCCGTCAAAGCGGGTGACCCGGTTCATGCCTTGCTCGTAGTAGACCTCCTTCTCAATGATATCGGTGAACACAATACTGCCGATGTCGGTTTGATCCCGGAGCTGATCGCGCACGGCCTGTACAATTTGGATAAAGGACTTTTGATTCACGCGGCCTGTAGTGGGGTCGATGGGATCGCCGTAGATCAACACGGCATTGTTCCACCGCTGAGAGAACTCTCGCTGGGGGCGGACCTCATACCCACCGGCTTCAAGATAGTCTTGCACCTTAGCGTCGACAAACATCTCGCGTTTTTCTAGGTAGTTGCGAGAGGGCCCTCCGAGGTTAACGCTGGCAATGACCACAACCTGACTATCCAGTTGATCGAACAGCTGGGTTTCGAAGATGTTGGTCGGGGTAGTAGCGTTATAGCCGCCACCAACGGTAGCGGAGCCACAGGCAACTAGCCCAGTCAGCATCAAACACGCCATCATGAACTGCCGCAGTGGATTGCCCGGGGGGTTGGTGAGGGACTTGGCAGCGTGGTGGTATCGGCCGGTCATGTCGAGGTTCCTGAGAGAGGGAGCGCGTATGCTACCAAAGGAGCGGGGTAGATGAACCACTCTCTTTTTGATGGGGTCCTTGCTGTGGTGACGCGCCTTGAGACTCAGACGCCCCCGAATCGGGGTGCGCTCTGTTGCCATTGCCGTTAAAAAGGAAAGGATTGAGGCGGATTTGTGCAGAGGAGGTAGGTGCGCTTGCGAGAAACATCAAAAGTGTCCACAGATTCTGTGGATAACTCTTGGGATAATTTGTTTAATCAACCCGCTAGCCCCGAAAAAGCGTGGCGGCCAGCAAATTGGTTATTTTTTA
>CALKEI010000132.1 GCA_938085095.1 uncultured Luminiphilus sp.
AAGTTCTGCCGGGACCACATATTCCGGAGGCACGAATTGCGCTATTGATCTGGATCCCATTCTTTTCTCGACAAGCTCGGGACGCTATTCCCACTCAATCGTCGCAGGCGGCTTACCCGAGATGTCGTAGGTCACACGCGAGATACCCGAGATTTCATTAATGATGCGGTTAGAAACCGTTTCCAAAAGTTCGTAAGGCAGATGAGCCCAGCGCGCGGTCATAAAATCGATGGTTTGCACCGCGCGAATGGCAATGACCCACTCGTAACGACGGCCGTCTCCCACCACACCCACTGACTTCACAGGAAGGAAGACAGCGAAAGCCTGACTGGTCTTGTCATACCAACCTGCCCTTCGCAACTCTTCAATAAAGATCGCATCGGCCCGCCTCAACAGTTCTGCGTATTCTTTTTTCACCTCCCCCAGAATGCGGACGCCGAGCCCTGGCCCAGGGAAAGGGTGTCGGAATACCATGTCTTGCGGCAACCCGAGCTCGAGACCAATACGGCGCACCTCATCCTTGAACAACTCCCGCAAAGGCTCGATCAATTCCAGCGCCATATCCTCGGGTAACCCGCCCACGTTGTGGTGCGATTTAATGACATGCGCCTTCCCTGTCTTGGCGCCCGCCGATTCAATAACATCGGGATAGATGGTGCCCTGTGCCAGCCACTTCACCTCGCTGATCTTGGCCGCTTCTTCATCGAAGACATCGATAAAGGTGTTACCAATCACCTTGCGCTTGGCTTCCGGGTCACTCACGCCCTCAAGCCTTGCTAAGAATCGCGCTTCGGCGTCGGCGCGAATGACCTTAACGCCCATGTTCCGGGCGAACATCTCCATGACCTGATCACCCTCGTCCAGACGAAGGAGCCCGTTATCAACAAAGACACAGGTGAGTTGGTCACCAATGGCGCGATTCAATAGCGCGGCTACCACGGACGAGTCGACGCCACCAGATAAACCTAAGAGCACCTTGTCCTGACCGACCTGCTCTCGCACTCGTGCTATCGCGTCCTCGACAATATTGGCCGGCGTCCATAGTGCATCGCAGCCACAAATGGAAAGAACAAATTGACGGAAGATCTCCTCTCCCTGCACGGTGTGAGTGACTTCGGGATGAAACTGAATACCGAACCAAGGCTTGTTATGGTGTGCCATACCGGCGATCGGGCAGCTGTCTGTTGACGCGATGCACTCAAAATCGGCGGGGAGTTGACAGACCTTATCACCGTGGCTCATCCAAACGTCGAGCAGTTGATGGCCCTCTGGATCCTCTCCATCCGAAAGATCGGCGAATAAACCATCGGCAGTAGTCCGGCGGATCTGCGCGTAACCAAATTCCGAGGTGTCCGACCCTTCAACCTCGCCACCCAACTGCGCCGCCATGGTCTGCATGCCGTAACAAATTCCGAGAATCGGCACGTCGAGAGTGAAAACCAGGTCGGGGGCGCGGGGTGACTCTGAGGCAGTCACTGACTCAGGCCCACCAGAGAGGATAATACCGCTCGGACCAAATGCGGCGATATCATCGCTCGATGAATCCCAGGGAATGATCTCGCAGTAAACGCCGACTTCGCGAATCCGGCGAGCGATCAGCTGCGTGTATTGAGAACCGAAATCTAAAATCAACAGTCGGTCGCGATGGATATCCTGTGTCACGCTTTAGGCTCCACGTGCAGCGTCGAGAAAAGGAATTGATTCCAAGTGTTACCTGACCGGGTAATTGGGTGCTTCCTTGGTAATCGATACGTCGTGCACGTGAGATTCGGACATTCCAGCTGCCGTCACACGCACAAATTGTGGCTCAGTGCGCATTTCGACCATCGTGGAGCAACCGGCATATCCCATCGCCGAACGCACGCCGCCCATCAACTGATGAATGATCGCCGATACCGGGCCCTTGTAAGGCACCCTTCCCTCGATTCCCTCCGGCACCAATTTCTCTGCACCCACACTCGAATCCTGGAAATATCGATCGGAAGAGCCCTGACTCTGCGCCATCGCGCCAATTGAACCCATCCCCCGATAAGATTTATAGGTTCTACCCTGATAAAGCTCTACCTCACCGGGGGCTTCTTCGGTACCGGCAAACATGCTGCCCATCATCACTGCGTCTGCTCCGGCTGCAAGCGCCTTCGCCAAATCACCTGAGAAACGAATACCGCCATCGGCAATTACGGGAATACCTGAATCTTTGAGCGCCTCGCTTACATTGGCGATCGCTGAGATTTGTGGCACCCCGATGCCCGTCACCACGCGAGTCGTACAGATCGAGCCCGGGCCAATACCCACCTTGACGGCGTCAGCACCAGCGTCGCGCAGCGCCAGCGCCGCATCGGCCGTCGCGATATTACCGCCAACCACATCCACAGCCGGGTACGCCGCTTTGATCATCGCGACGCGATCCAGCACATTTTTGGAGTGTCCATGCGCAGTATCAACCACCAGCACATCCACGCCCGCTCGAATCAGTGCCTCCACGCGCTCGTCCGTGTCTGGACTGGTACCCACCGACGCTCCCACTCGCAGCTGACCGAAGCCATCCTTGCAGGCGTGGGGGAACGACTCTGCCTTGTCGAAGTCCTTAACCGTAATCAGGCCCTTCAAGCCAAAGTCATCGTCTACGACTAAAATTTTCTCAATGCGATGCTCATGCAAGAGACGCTGTACTTCTTCAAGCGGAGCGCCTTCTTTTACCGTTACCAGTTTTTTCTTGGGGGTCATGATGGCTGATACCGATTGTTCCGTATCGGTTTCAAAGCGAATATCCCGTCGTGTGACGATCCCCACCAGGTTTCCAGCCTCCATCACGGGGACGCCGGAGATACCATTTGCCCGAGTGAGATCAATCAGATCAGCGATGCTGGCCGTGCTCTCAATAGTAATGGGGTCTTTGACAACGCCACTCTCGAATTTCTTGACCCGACGAACCTCTTCAGCCTGCTCTTGAATGGTCATATTCTTATGAACAATGCCGATACCCCCCTCCTGCGCGAGCGCGATCGCGAGACGCGCCTCAGTCACCGTGTCCATAGCGGCGGACACCAGTGGGATATTCAGCGGAATATTGCGCGTTAAGCGTGTGACCAGCGAGACATCCTTGGCAGTCACCTCGGAATAGCCTGGCAGGAGGAGCACATCGTCGAAAGTGAGCCCTTCGTGTGCAATTCGGAGCATGTTGGCCTCGTCGTGCCCGATACACAGCGATCTGTGGTATCAGGTCTCCCCAAACGCGCTAGTATACAGAGGGGTCCGTGACGCGACAATGTCAGCGTCACTGGAGTCCCGCGCCACTCTTTGAATAGCGCCACGGGGGCGCCCATGCAGACTGATCAGCCTAGCCAGCCCACCCTCTCGGTCACGGAGCTGAACCGGGACGCCAAGAACCTATTGGAGGCTCACTTTGACTGGGTCTGGGTCGAAGGCGAGATCGGTAACTTCACCGCCGCCAGCTCCGGGCATTGGTACTTCTCGCTCAAGGACGCCGACGCTCAGGTACGCTGCGCCATGTTTCGGCGGGCTAATGGCCGCGTCAAGATTCGCCCCACGCAGGGCGACTCTGTGCGGATCCGAGCAAAGGTCACTCTCTACGAAGGCCGCGGAGAATTTCAGCTGATTTGTGAGCATATGGAGCCCGCGGGTGCGGGTGCCCTGCAGTTGGCATTCGAGCGTCTCAAAAGCCGCCTGTCAGAGGAAGGTCTCTTCGCGGCAACTGCCAAGCAACCAGTGCCGAATGACGCGACGCAGGTCGGCATTGTGACCTCTGCCACCGGCGCCGCACTGCAGGATATTCTCACGGTACTCGCACGCCGCAGCCCTCACACACACATTTATGTCTTTCCGGTTCAGGTTCAGGGAGATGGGGCTGCAGAACAGATCGCCAACGCCATTGCGCAAGCGGACCGATTGGTGGAGGGAGGATCCCTGTCACTCGACGTGTTGATA
>CALKEI010000133.1 GCA_938085095.1 uncultured Luminiphilus sp.
CTTCTCTTAATGCCATCACGCTGCCACCTTGATCTCGACCTCATAGCCGCCGAATTTACGAATATTGAGCACCCCGGTATCGAGCATCAAATACTGGCCCTTGATGCCCATCAGGGTGCCCTCGACGAGCGCTTGCTTGTCAAAATTATGCGCTTTGATTTTCTCCGGCCAACTCAATACGGGATATTCAATCCGCGTCTCGGGCGCATCCTCGAGAAACTCAAACGCGCTCTCGCCGTAACGGAGTTGCAGATCAGCGATGCCCCGCTCACAGCTCAACATCAGCTGGCGACGTATCTCTTCCAAATCTTGCGGTGCCCCATTGCCTTTGAGCATGGTCTGCCATGCGGTTCGATCACCGACTTCTTTCGCGCAGAGCACTTCAAGAAGCCCCGATTGATGGCGGGTCTGCACCTGTGCGATCGGCTTGGCCTGCGTCGCACCCTGATCAATCCACCGGGTTGGCAACTGCGTCGCCCGGGTGATGCCCACTTTCACGTTGGACGTATTCGCCAAATACACGATGTGCGGCACCTGACAATGGGTTTCTGCCCAGTCTGGCTCACGACAGGTTCCCTCCGCCAAATGGCATTTCTCCGGACTGACAATACAACTATCGCAGGCGGCTAGCTTTCTGAAGCAAGGAAAACAGTATCCCTGATTGAAGCTTTTCTTGGTCACTCGATCGCAGGCAACACATTGAATGGTTCCCGTAAATGACAGGCTGATCGACTGACCCAGCCAATCATTCAGGCACAGGCCCTCCTGATCGTGAAATACGGTATAGCGCACCGTATCGGTGAGCTCGGTCTGCATCTTGCGCAGACTGCCCTGCCACTCAGTCATGCTGAGACTCCTTCCAGGCCAATGGCATCGGCTCGTCACAAGCCTCCCCTGCCTTTGCACCCTTATCGATAAACCCTACCCGCTGGTCAACCGGTAAGTGCATTTCCCCCCAAGCGATCACTGCCTGCATCGCGTGCTGCCGCTGCTCTTCGCTGAGTAAGCGGCCGTCCGGCCAGCGTCCTGTTGAGAGTGAGGTCACCAGCTGGTCGTAGACTTGACGATCCATTTGCTGAACCGATTGACGATAAAGGTCTGACACCTTCAACTGCTCCTGAACAAATCGGGTAATCCACTGATTAGCACGCCCAGAGCCCATCCCGCTAGCAACCCACCGAGGTGCGCACCATTCGCAATAGCGCCGGTGCCGATAAACTCCATGCTTCCGAGCATGCCAATGACCAGCCAGATCAACATGAAAGCGAACACTGCCATTGGTGGTGGCAATATCCATCCGGGTCTGCGCCACTGTGCCGCCATAATGAGGCCCATGAACGCGTACACCACCCCCGACATACCACCAAATACCGACGGACCTTCCCACCAGTACTGACAGTAGTTGCTAACCATAGCGGTCACAACGTATAGGCCCAACAGGTTAATAGCACCGATTCGATGCTCAATGCGCTGACCAAATTCCCACAACCACAGGCAGTTGAAAACGACGTGTAGCCAGCCAAAATGAATCAGCGTGGGCGTCACCAAGCGCCACCAGTCACCCCACTCTCCAAAGGCAACATAGCCGCCACTGGCCCGAAACGGCACGAAGTTAAACAGCTCCAGCATGCCTACCCATTGCAGCGGATAGAACAGCAGAAAACACGCACCGGTTATCGCTACCAGGCAAAAGGTTGCGGGTGCGCGCTGGATCGCTATTGGCGCGCTATGTAACGAGGGCATCTGACCAGCGAAGCTTGTCTCGGCAACTGGCGTAAAAACTGTAACCCGGGGGGTGCAACAAGGTCAGCTCGCGGGCTTTTTTTCGAACCCTTACCGAGTCCCCCGGCAAGGCCGTAATAGAAATCTGCCCGTCACAGGTAATCGGCGGATGAATATCGTTGCGAGACACCACATCAATGCGAATCTCACTCTGTCCGCTGACCACGATCGGGCGACTGGTCAGGGAGTGCGGAAACATCGGCACCAGAACCAGCGCATCCAGACCGGGATACATAATCGGACCACCGGCAGACATGGAATAGGCGGTAGAGCCGGTGGGGGTCGCAACCAGCAATCCGTCGGCGTTCAAGCGATAGACAAACTCGCCGTCAATGCTGAGCTCGAACTCAATCATTTGTGCCGAGGCACCGGAGTTCACGACAATGTCATTAAGCGCCTCGCCACGACCAATTACCTGCTCGCCACGCCATACCTCTGCGTCGAGTAGAAATCGCTGCTCGCTAAGAAAATCACCGTCCAGAACCGCACTGACCTGCTCAATCAGTTCATCCGGGCTAACGTCAGTCAAAAATCCGAGACGACCGCGATTCACGCCGATCACCGGCGTGTCGTGTTTTACGAGGGTGCGCGCCGCGCTCAGCAAACTACCGTCGCCCCCGATCACAATGGCCAGATCGACCATGGCGCCCAGCTGGTCCCGGGATTCCATCTCTCGCTTCTCAAAATGCGACAGCGTCGCCAGACGGTCTTCTATGGTGACCTGTAACCCACGGTCATCCAGTAAATTGAGCAACCCAGAGACAATTTCTTCAACGCCGGGGTGCTCCCTGCGACCAAGCAAGCCTACGTGGGTGAATGTCGCCGTCATAATCTAAGGGTGGTGATCAGTCGTTTCATGCGCTCACTCCCTCCTCCTGTGATTTCGATATCGCGCGACGCAGGTCATGCGCCACCTCAAAGTCCGCCAATTGTAACGCTGCTGTGCGCGTCGCCGCACTGGCGTGAAGGCGCCACAGCGCCTTGTCCTGCATCAGCTGGTGCACCGTCATCGACATCTGCTCAGGGCCTGCCGCCGCCAGCACTCCCTCGCCCAGCTCGGCATGGGCGCGACGCAAACCTTCCTGAGTCGTCACAACAGGCAGCCCGTGGGACATCGCGTTGACCAGTTTTGTATCAACATGTCGCTCAAACATCAGCGGCTCAATCACCGCCCTGCATCCTAGATGACTCAGCTGCTGCCTGCCGCCACTGTGAAGATAAACGTTATTGTGGGCAGCGGCTAGCGCGCGAAGTGGTGCTGGAGGTGCCGCGCCCACGAGGTGTAACTCGGTCTCTGGCAATGTGCGGTGTCCCGGTGTCCAGACCTCCCGCAACAACCACTCAAGACTGGCCAAATTACGATCGTCTCCCAGGTAGCCCATATAACCCACGCGACGCCGCGTCTGTTCCCACCTGACCGGTTCCTCCTGCACAATTTCCCGTCCTAAGCGACCAAACGAAGGATTGAGCTGATTGAGTGACAGGCCTGCCGCCAGGAGTTCGTTAGCAATGTCTGGCTTGGCAAAAACGCCTGTCACAGAGTGAAGCACGCTTTGCTCGCACTGCTGCAGCGAGCGCTGACTTCGGCGTCTCAGGCAGCGCCAGGTGCTCACTGCCTCTAATTGAGCGGCGCCCCGATGGGCAAGGTAATACACGGGGCACGCCTGAACCACCGGGAGATAGGAACTAGCCAATAGATCGTCGATCACGACGGCGTCGAAGGTATCGCTGCGCCGCTGGATAGCGGCCTGAAGGCGCGCGTTCACGATGTCTGAGCCCAGCTGGGATTTGGACAGAGCGCGCAAGCCCTTTGCCGCGGGCTGATCCGCAGAGCTGGCGGGAAATCCGCCTGCAACGCGCACCGAAGCAAAGTGGTCGCGGAGTTTTTGCAAGGCCTGATGATCCACAGGGCCCGCAATGGCGAGCGAGAGGTCGGCATCCCGCGCCAAGACCCCTACAACGATCCGGGTCTCGCGACTCAGGCTCGCCTTTGCAGTAAACCGCTTGGAGCTAGTGAGATACAGCACTTGAGGGCGACGAGGCGCCGACATATCAGCGCCGTCCGAGACCGACGTTGTTGTGTTCCAGTACCCGCTCGGCGCGATAGCTGGAGCGAACAAACACGCCCGAGACCACCTCGAGAAAGCCCCGCTCGAGACCCCATTCGCGATAGTCATCGAACGCCTCGGGGGACACATAGCGCGCCACCGGCAGGTGATGCTGTGTTGGCTGCAGATACTGTCCCAGCGTCAACACATCGATGTCATGATGTCGCAGATCATCCATACACTGCTTGATCTCATCATCCGATTCCCCCAGGCCCAGCATCAGTGAGGTTTTGGTCAGCACATCGGGTCGATACGCCTTGCCCATTGCCAACACGTCGAGTGTTTGCTGATAACCCGCTCTAGGATCCCGCACCGGATGCGTCAACCGCTCAACGGTTTCCACGTTTTGCGCAAAGACCTCGATACCCGAGTCGAGCAGCGTTTGTACGGCATCCCGATCACCCAGAAAATCCGGGGTAAGCGCTTCAACAGCCGTATCAGGGTTGAGTGCTTTGGTCGCGCGCACCACCTCGGCATAATGCCCTGCCCCCCCATCCGGCAGATCATCGCGATTCACCGAGGTGAGCACGACATACTTCAGTCCCATCAGCCTGACCGCTTCTGCGGTGTTGCGAGGCTCTTCAGGGTCTAGCCAGCCATTGGGATTGCCCGTGTTCACCGAGCAGAAGCGGCAGGCACGAGTGCACACATCGCCCATCAACATAATGGTGGCGGTACCCGCACTCCAGCACTCGCCAATATTCGGGCATTTGGCCTCCTCGCAGACGGTAGCGAGGCCATGCTCATGCACGATGGCACGCACTGCATCGAATTTGGGGCTGCTCTGTACCCGCATCCTGAGCCAATCGGGTTTTGCCATGCGTTCGGTATGACCCGACGACGCCTTGACACCATCCTTGATGACCCTCATACCCCGGTCATTGGTAAACTTGTTGCCACTGCCAATTTGTACGGCGGGTATGCGCTTGTCAGTCATGCCAGATCCCTCGCGAGCCGCTAGGCCGCAAGCCTTGCGCTCAGTCTTACTGAGACGCCGTTCACCGCCGCATTGCCCGATAACTGATCAACATATTGCTCATCGGTAATGTCGTTGCAACTGATACCCGCATGGCGATTGGCAATCTGACCGCGGGTCCCGGCCTGACCATGGCCGTATCCATGCGGAAGGCTCACAACGCCCGGCATCATTTCATCAGAGGCCGCCAGCTCAGCCTCAATCGACCCCACCCGACTTTTAATGGTCACCCACATACCGGGTTTCCAGCCTTCCTTTTCCACGTCATCGGGGTTCATCAGTAACTGGCAGCGCGGCTTACCTTTCATTAACCGATGATGGTTATGCATCCACGAGTTGTTATCCCGGACGTGGCGCCGTCCAATGAGCCGGTAATGATCATCCAGCGTCGACGTCTCGCGCTTGAACCGCTGGATATCCTCCAGCACCTCTGGGATAGCCAGTTGAATACGCTGACCGGGAGTTTGCAGGCGCTCCGGACACGACGGCGCCAGCGGACCGAGGTCGATCCCTGATGGGTGCGCTTTTAACGTCTCGATACTTAACTGCCACTCACTGTCATCCCCGTAAGGCCCGCTGCGCAGCGCGGCATCGACCAGTCGGTCGGGGGGATAGCTGGGCATGGGCTCAAGATTAAGCCGCGCGGCAAGGCGCTCTCCCAGTTCGCTGAAGATTTCCCAGTCGTGCATGACCCCTTCAGGTTTATCAAAAACCGCCGGGTTGTAACGCGCGGTGTTGCGAATCGCCAGATTGTGGAACGCAATATCGTAATGATCGTGCTCCAGTGGCGAGCTGGGAGGCAAGATCACATCGGCATGCCGGGTCGTCTCGTTCAGGGCCGGGTCTACCGAAATCATAAAATCCAGTTCTTCGAGGGCTTCATCCAGAGCTCGACCATTTGGTGTAGACAGCACCGGATTACCCGCTCCAGTGAACATCAAGCGGATTTGCCCTTCACCAGGGGTGCGAATTTCATCCACCATGGTTGCCGCCGGGAGCTCGTAATTGAATTCGGGCAGACCTCGGGCTCTACTGGCAAATCGGGCGAATCCGCCCGGGTTGGTGTTGACGACCTGATCCATGGCCGGACGGGTAAAAAGACTCCCCCCGGGCTTATCGAGATGCCCGGTCGCAACGTTGATGACTTGAATCGCCCATTGGCACAGCGAGCCAAAGGCCTGGGTGCTTACACCCATGCGCCCGTAGCAGATGCCCGCTTCAGCGTTCGCAAGGTCATGAGCAATGCGCTCGATATTGTCCGCTTCGATGCCCGTCAGCGGTGCCGCCCATTCGGGCGTCAGTTCGCGGACAGCCTCTCCGACTTCTTCGAGGCCATCAGTAAAGGCCGCCAGCGGTCCTGGCGAGACCAGATCATCGCGGAACAGCACGTGGATCATTGCCAGCAGGAAAGCCGCGTCCGTTCCCGGACGGATGAATACATGTTCACTGGCCAGTTCAGCCGTTTCAGTTCTCCGCGGATCTACGACCACGAGCTTGCCGCCCCGCGCTTTCAGATCCTTCAGACGCCGGCGCACGTCTGGCACCGTCCAGATACTGCCATTCGAGGCGAGCGGGTTGGCCCCCAGCATTAGAAAATAGTGCGTGCGATCCACGTCAGGAATCGGATGCAACAACATATGACCGAAACACCACAAGGAGACCAAATGATGTGGAAGCTGATCTACCGAAGTGGCAGAGAAACGATTGCGGGTGCGGATATGTCGAAACAGATTCCGTTGGTGCGTCAGCATGCCGTAGTTGTGCACTGACGGATTACCGAAATAAGCACCCACCGCATCCACTCCATGGTGCTCGATCGTCGATGCCAATGCGTCCGCCGCGAGATCCAGCGCTTCCGGCCAGTCTATTTCTACATGCTGATACGCTCCCGCCGCGGTGCGAATACGCTTTACGGGCTTCCTCAGTCGGTCTGGATCTTCATGGATATCTTTGAGTGCCACCGCCTTGGGGCAGACGTGGCCTCGACTCAGCGGGTCGTCTCGATCGCCTCGAATGTCGATCACCGCATCCCCCTCTGTTTGAATTACCAGACCACACATGGCTTCACAAAGGTGGCAGACGCGATGATGCGTCTGAATATTGGCGTCGTTCATATTGTGCTCACTGTGTCTAATGGGGACCTTCTATGGTCAGGACCTGTTGTGGCCCCTGCTTTTGCCAGCAGTATCCTAGCATTTCGGCGCGAACCCCCGAGTGAGTGGAGCAACACGAAGGCGCTCAGGAAAATTCCGGCGCTCGTTTCTCCATAAACGCCATGACGGCCTCCAGCTGATTAGCCTTGCCGATTATCTCAGTTTGCTCCGCTGACTCGGAGAGCAACAGTGCCTCATCGGTGCTGTCGGCCAGCGCATTCGACAACCGCTTAGCGGCCCGGATGGCTTGCGGATTCTTGCCGGCTATCTCCTCAGCAAGTGCCATAGCGCGTGCCAGGGGTTCATCTGACGTTTCTGTCGCAAATCCCAGCTCACAGGCCTCAGCCCCAGAAAACTCGGCATTGGTATACACCAGCTTGCGCAGCACATCGTCACGCACATTCCCCCGCCACAGCGGATAACCTGCCATATCGGGCACGAGCCCCCAGCGCATTTCCATCACGGCACACCGCGTCTCCGGGTGCACTATCCGGATATCGGCGCCCGACATAATATTCAGGCCACCGCCAATCGCCACGCCATGCGCCGCAGCGATGACAGGCGCGGGCAAGGTCCGCCACCCCCAGGCGACCTGTTGCACGCTGTTCGCAATGCCATGGGTCCGAGGCATCAGATCCATGGGTTGGCTATCGCCGTCAAAGTTGGACAAATCGAGGCCGGCACAGAACGCCTTGCCCTCCCCCGAGACCACCACCGCGCGCAAATCAGACTGCGACTTCAACTCGTCAATCGTGTCCGCGATCGCCTCGAACATAGCGGGATCCAGCGCATTCATCTTCTCTGATCGGGTCAGCGTCACGTGCGCAATATGACCTGAACAATTGATCGAAACTCTCTCCGACATGTCTAACTCCAGATAATGAATTGCGGGAATACATCCCGATAACGTCAGTATGACTGCCAATAGTAAAGCAAGTCTCGCAGCCGTGGCAGGCCGGAGCGTCAGGCGCTGAGCAAGCTCAGCGGATCCGACACCTCAGGTAAAGCGTCGGT
>CALKEI010000134.1 GCA_938085095.1 uncultured Luminiphilus sp.
CACAGAGCTCCCCGTGCGTCTGAGCTACACACCAGAGCAAGAGGACCGTTATTGTGAATGCTTCGAACCCCATCTCGACCGATTACGACGTGTTCAGAGAAGCGATCCGCACTTTTCTCAAAGATGCGCTGACACCCGAACTGGTTCGAGCTGGTCAGCGCACAACCAGCGTATTTTCCGATTTTGAGGCGGGAAAAACATGGCAGAGCATTCTTCATGCCAAGGGCTGGGGCGCGCCTGAATGGCCGATCGAATATGGTGGCACCGGCTGGGATATCCAGCAGCGGTACATCTTCTTAGAGGAGTGCAAACTCGCAAACGCCCCCAATCCGGTCATGATGGGTATTCAGATGCTCGGGCCCATGCTGATGCACTTCGGCACCGAGGCACAGAAAACGCGCTTTTTACCCGGCATCATTTCGGGAGAAGACGTGTGGTGTCAGGGATACTCAGAACCCGGATCAGGCTCAGACCTTGCCTCTCTCAAAACGACGGCTGACCGCGATGGTGACGAATACGTTATCAACGGCACCAAAATTTGGACGAGCATGGCACACCACTCAAACTGGATTTTCTGCCTCGTCCGCACCGATAAAAACGTGAAGCCTCAAGCAGGCATCAGTTTTCTGCTGATCGATATGTCGACACCCGGCATTACGGTAGCGCCCTTCCCCAGCCTGGATGGCGAAGTCGAGCAATGCCAGGTTTTTTTCGAAAACGTGCGTGTACCCGCCGCCCACCTCTTAGGTGAAGAAAACCAAGGCTGGACAGTCGCGAAGTACTTGCTGGAATTCGAACGTGGTGGACAGCACTTCACTATCGAACTCAAGAAGCAGCTCGCAAAGTTACAGATGATGATGGCGAGCTCAACCCATCGTGCGGCGGACGACCCCACGTATGTCTATCGGGTGGCCGAGACGGAAATCGATATCATGGCTCTAGAGCAGACCGAGCTCCGCATTAAAGGCAGTATTTCAGCAGGTGATAACCCCGGCGCCCTGTCATCACTGGTTAAGGTTTCCGGTACCGAGCTGGGTCAGCGCTGTGCCGAGCTGCTGATCGAAGCCGCAGGCCAGAGTGCCATGCCATGGCAAAGTGAGGTGCTGTCACCAGGTTATACGGGCAACACCGCCGCTCCTGCCGAATGCGTGACCACTATGGCCGAGTACATCAACAGCCGCGCGACTACTATTTACGGTGGCACAGCCGAAATCCAGCGCGGCATTATCGCCAAGCATGTGCTGGAGCTCTGACAAATGACCGGGCAGATGACAGAAGATCAAAGCCTGCTCAAGGATGCCGCTGAGCGCTATCTTCGGGACAGCTACGATTTTAACTGGCGACGCGAGCGTATCGCGGACGGCGTTTACAGCGACCCTGGTCAATGGCAGGCCTTCGCAGAGATGGGTTGGCTGGCGCTGCCAATACCGGAAGAATTCGGCGGCCTGGGTCTCGGGACTCGCGAGATGGCGATATTGGCGGAACTGTGTGGCCGGTTTCTGGTCACTGAGCCGTTGATCGATGCGCTGACGTCGACGACCGCGATTCTCACTGTGGGAGAACAGCGAGAGACGCTGTTGCCACAAGTAGCGGAGGGCACGCTGGTGCCCATTGCCGCTATTGACGAAGCCCACGGCGGGTCACGACTGAACCCGACGACCACCTTGACCCAGACAGACGGCGGCTGGCAGCTCCGAGGATCCAAGCACTGGATCAGTGCCGGCGCTTCGGCAACACATTTGATTGTCCTTGCTCAGAGCGCGGAGGGCCTCGCATGGGTGCTGCTTCCTGTGGAGGCGGAGGGCTTAGAGTGCGAGCGATTTGCAACGCATGACGGCCGTGGCGGTGCGAGTTGCCACTTTGATCTCGCCATTGAGACCAGCCAGGTTATAGCGATTGGCGACAAGGCCGCTGCGGCTCTGGAGAACTACCGCGAGTTAGCCATGATGTTAAGCAGTGCCGAAACACTTGGCGCCAGTCAGGCCGCTCTCGATACGACGGTGGACTACACCAAGCAACGCGTGCAATTTGGGCAGCCACTGGCCTCGTTTCAAGCCTTGCAACATCGCATGTCCAACATGCTGATTCAGACAGAGCTCACTCGTTCGCTGATCTATGCCGCCTGCCATGCGGCGGATAATGGCCATACCGATCACGCCCGACTTGCCCGCGCGGCAAAGGTCAAAGCGGCAACCGTGGGCAGGACAGTCTCTCAGGAGGCGATCCAGCTCCACGGTGGCATTGCCACAACAGATGAATATATTGTGGGGCACTTCTTCAAGCGAATCACTGCACTGGAGAGTTGGGTGTGCTCCAGAGGCGAAGCGCTTCAGGAATTCATGGCATTAGCACGACAGTGACGATATCGCAGTACTGATGCTGCAGATCAAAGGACCGGAAACAGCGGTCACTACAGCAGACACATCACAATAAAACCAAGGAGAGCAATAATGGACCTACAACTCAAAGATAAAGTCGCCTTAATCACGGGCTCGACTAAAGGTATCGGCCGCGCAATCGCCGACACACTAGCCGACGAAGGCTGCCATGTTGGGGTCTGCGCGCGAAACGAGGCAGAGGTCGAAGCGACGGTCGCAGCACTCACCGCAAAAGGGGTGAAGGCCTGTGGCAGCGTGGTCGACGTCACTGACGCCGCCTCTCTGGAGGCCTGGGTAACACACTGTGCCGATACATTAGGTGGCATCGATATCTTTGTCCCCAACGTCTCAGCCGGCGGTGCCGACAGTTCCGAGGCGGGATGGCGTGCAAACTTTGAAGCCGACATGCTTGCGACCTGGCGAGGTGTCGAATTGACCACGCCGCACCTTGCCAAGTCGGGCCAGGGCGCAATCGTCGTCATCTCCACTACGGCTGCCTTCGAGGCCTTCGCCGGACCCAGCCCCTACGGCGCCATCAAGGCAGGCCTGCTCAATTACGCCAGCAATCTGTCGCAAGCGCTGGCTGCATCAGGCATACGGGTCAACGCAGTGAGTCCGGGCCCCGTGTTCTTCGAGGGTGGCGCCTGGGAGCAGATCAAAACCCATATGACCGATTTTTATGATGCCACGATCGCCAATATCCCGATGGGGCGTATGGGCGATAACTATGAGATCGCCGACACCGTCGCATTCCTGGCGAGCCCGCGATCAGCGTTTACGACCGGTGCCAACGTCGTAGTCGATGGCGGCTTTACCAAACGGGTGCAGTTCTAAGCGCTAGCTAGTTTTGCATCATCGCCTATCAAAACCCCGGCCCCGGCCGGGGTTTTTTTTGCCCTGACTTAGCTAATCAGCCCCGGTAATCAACCGGTCCAGCTCTCGCAAAGTGCTGATCAGCGTCTCGGTCATGAGCGGCTTTTTACCAATCGTCTCCTCTGCCATCGGCGCAATAGCGCAGCGCTCTGGCAAGGCGCTGCCCGAATCCAGTACCTGATAAATTGTGGGCAGAAAAATAAACTGCAGCCACTCCTCAAATTCGAGCGAGTCCATTGCAAAGGGCTGTTCAGACTCTAAGGCTTCTGCAGTCGGCGGTTCATCCGACCACAGATCAAGCTGCCGTAAGCCGGCCTCTAGGTCGATTAACTGTGCGGCGATTTCGCTGCGTGTCCCGTCCAATGTCATATCCCGAAAATATTCCCCGAGTATTCAGCTTCGATTCAGCCCGCTTCAAAAAAAATCAGTTCACCGAACTCATCGCAGTCGCTGCAAGCATTCGGGTTCGACCCGGACAACGCGCCGCAGTGTGAATCGGAGTTTCACCGCCCAAGCTCCAGTGTAAAGGCCGGCAAAGTCTCGAGTATGGCGCGCCCGTAGCGACGACTGAGTAGTCGGGTGTCCAACAGCGTAATCCGGCCTTCATCTTGCTCTGTTCGCAGCAGACGCCCACTCGCCTGCACCAGCTTTTGTGCGGCGTCGGGAACGCTGATCTCCATAAAGGGGTCGCGGCCCTGTGCTTCGAGTAATTCTGAGTGGGCTGCAGCGATCGGATCATCAGGGACCGCAAATGGCAACTTGGCGATAAGCACATGGGCACAGTACGCGCCGGGCAGATCTATTCCCTCAAAAAAACTGGCTAGACCAAAAATTGCAGACGGATCTCCGCGGTCAATGTGTTCTCGGTGTTTCGTCAGCAGGGCATTTTTACTCATACGATCCTGCACCAACACATGATGTGCGATCTCACTCTCGAGCGCTTCAACCACCGACTCCATCTGTCGCCGGGAGGTAAACAGTAGTAGCGCGCCTAAATCATCGCGGATCAGCGACGGGAGCTTCTCGATCAACTCACGGGTATGCGCCTCCGGGTTGCTCGGCTCTGATGTCATCGGCGGGACACAGAATGTAGCCTTACGCGGATCAAATGGGCTCGCAACCTGCTTCCATCGAGCATCGGCGGGGACCCCCGACCGCTCGCGGAAACGATCAAAAGTTCCCAGCGCGGACAGCGTTGCTGACGTGAGCACCGCTCCTGCAGCGCGCTGCCATAACGAATCATGGAGTAATTCGCCCGGCAGTATGGGGCTGGCCTGGCATTCGGTGGTTTGCGGGCTTCCACGATGCTGACACCAGCGCGCCCATCCATCGCCCGGCTCTCCGTCACCGGGCGCCTCTGCGAAGGCACGCCATACCGCTAGTTGCTGCTCAGCCCGAGCGACCAGACCCTGCGCATTGGCTAGATCGAGATCTGGATCAGATGCTTGATCCGAGGATGAGCCCTGCGATGTTGACCCCGATGACAGACTGTTATCCAGCGCCGCCTCCAAACGCACCGCTTTGTTATGCAGTTGATTCCACTGCACCACAAGCGTCGCCGCTTGCTCAGAAAGGCCTAGGGGTATCCGTCCATGAGGAAAACGGTATTCCCCTCGATCCTCGTCGTCATCCGGCAACAGCTGCCAGAGCGCTGCTGCCATATCTTCGCTGCGCTGCGTCAGATCCCCGAGGACGGACGCCATCGCCGGCACCAACTTTTCGTCCAGGCCCTGTTTGACCCAAGCAGAGCTGCCTGCCGCCAGCCAACGCTCACTGTCTCGTAGACCCTGCAGTGTGGCCCCCGCGTGAAAACGTAAGGCGAAGTGATTCAGGCACTTCGCGGGCAGCTGATGCCCCTCGTCAAAGACATACAGACTGTCCTCGGGTGCCGGAAGAATCACGCCGCCACCCAAGCGCAGATCCGACAGCACCAGGTCATGATTGGTCACGATGACATCTGCCTCTTCAAGGCCCTCCCGGGCTCGAAAAAAACTGCACTGCCCGACATGGGGACACCGGCGACCGGTGCACTGGCTCTGGTCCGTTGTAATCAGACGCCGCACTCCCGGCGTTAGCTGCTCCGGCCAGGCATCCAAATCGCCATCCCAGCCACCGTCCCCTAGCGCCTGAATCATTTCTTCCATCACGGGGCCGGTTACCACGTCCTCGGTCGCGAGAAATTCATCTGGATAAAGGGGTATGAGCGGATCGCCCTCTCGTTCGGAGAGCTGGCGATCCAGCTTTAGCAGACACACATAACGCCCGCGACCCTTGGCGAGAGCGGCGTTAAACGACAGACCGCTGTGCCGCATCACATCAGGCAAGTCACGAAACAGCAATTGCTCCTGCAGGGCTACCGTCGCCGAAGCGATCACCAGTTTCTTGCCGCGGGCGCGAGCGACAGGGAGCGCGGCGACAAGATAGGCAATGGTCTTTCCTGTGCCGGTTCCAGCCTCGACAACAGCAATAGGCGTCTCCACCTCCGGATCGGCAAGGGCATTGGCGACCTCTGCAATCATCTGCCGCTGGCCCCACCGTGGCACCAAGTTCAAAGACTCGGTCAGCTGTTGGTAAGCCGCCCGGATTTCATCCTGCAGCACCTCATCAATCACATGATGGATCCCGCGTCGCGGCCTGCAACGCCAGCTGACGATCTACCGGGTTGGCGTACATGGTCAGCATCCACCGCTGGTGCTCAGGCGCAATGCCCTCGACTCGGGCACGAAAAGACTGCTTACTGATCGAGCCCTCGTGAAAACTCAGGCCCTCAGGTACCGGTTCGTCATGCAGCCATTCCCAGGCCCAAACATTAGTCCGGTACAACCGGTAGTGCAGGGCCATCTGTCGGTCAATTTCAGCAACCACTTCCTTCACCTGCAATCCCGGCGGCAGCGGCTCTCCAAAATGAAGATGTACACAGCCTTTATCGCCCACGATCCCCCGGGCAATCGAGGCCACATCCTCGAATTCCGATTTGACGTAACCCTCCCCCGCCGTCAGCTCGGCGGCTTTAAGCGCATCACAAGGATCCAGCTCATACGCAATGACCAACGGAACGATATCAAGCTCGGACAACACGGACTCAGGTAACTCCCCCTTTTCCCGCGATAATGTGAGCATCTTGATCACCGCGGGCTCAGTGACATCGCGGCCGTCCTTGGCCCGCCCCTCTCGATGCGCGATCCAGATCGCCTCCCGGTTCTGGCTCACCGCATCACGAATGAATTGCGAGAGAAGCTTGGTCGCCGCGAGCAAAGCCCGTGGACCACCCACATCTCGCTTTACAACAAAGCTTTTGTTGAGACGCATCAGGTCGGCAACCCAAGGCTTGGAAAGTAAATTGTCGCCAATGGCGACAGCCAGTGTCCGCGAGCCCTGACGGTGAAACGCGTAGTTGGCATAGGCGGGATCCATCACAATATCCCGATGGTTGCTCAGGTAAACGCGGGCAGGCCTCAAATCGAGGCGTTCCATACCACTGACTGAAAACCGAGACGTCTTCTTAATCATCCGAGACAGGTTAGGCGCAATCAGATTCTGAAGATCCTCAACCGTCGAGAGACGGCGCGCGGCTAGATGCAGCCACAGCCTGCCTAGTTGCTGCGCCAATCCCGGCCACATCGCACTGAGCCGGGGCAGTCGCCACAGTGCGATTGTCTGGGCGAGTTCTGCATCACTCGCGAGTCTTTTCAGCACCTGGGGAACGTCAGGACTGGAGAACGGCCTGATTTCCGCAAAGGGGTCTTCGAGGTCCGACACTGTGGAATCTGTCATGCTAATCCTGTCATCAGGCGCTGGCTTATTGTGCCGTTGCTTTAGGGTTTCTGATACCCTGCGCATCGCTCGGCAACCTACCTTTCAGAGACCGCAAATGGAAGCTTCAAGTTCATTTTTAACGACCCTCGGTGCAGCCTCGCTGTTGGTCAGCTGGATCTTGCTATTGATTACCGCTTGGCGCGAGGAGTACGCCTGGGGCATGTTTGCTTTGTTACTGCCTCCAGTGGCCTACGGCTACGCGCTGTTTCGGCTCGATAAGGCGGGATCCGCGCTAGGTTGTGCACTGCTTGGCTGGATTCTGATCTGGTTAGGGTGGTAAAGGGGTAAAACGCCCTATAACAGGGGGTCTGGGCCCGTAGCACAGTTGACATTAACCCGCGTATCCCAGATGATTCGCGGCCTTTTTTGATCCCTTTGGAGCATAGCGTTGGCTAATTCACCCCAAGCACGAAAGCGCGCCCGACAGAATGACAAGCGCCGGGTCCATAACGCGAGCCTACGGTCACTGGTTCGCACAAAAATTAAACAGGTCATTGCCGCTGCGGATACCGGCAGTGCCGACGACGCACGCGCGGCCTACGACTCAGCCGTGCCCGTCATCGACAAAATGGCAAATCGCGGCATTATCAAGAAAAATAAGGCCGCTCGTCACAAAAGCCGCCTCAACGCCCGCGTCAAGGCTCTGGCTAGCGCATAAAACCCTTCAGGGCTGTCAAGTATCTTCAAGATACTGCGATAACCCTGCTTCGATCTCTTTGGTGATGGCCCGTTTCATGGGCCTCATCAACATCCCCAAATGCACCTCACCCTCTAATCGGTTGTCATAAAGGGAGACTGTGCCTGAAAATCCCGTTCCGGCGAACCGCAACACGCGCTCTGAGCGCTCCACTTTAGCGCCCAGCGCGGTACCAAGCTGCGCAGACAGGCGCTCAAGCGCCACCTCCTGCGCGTGCTCATCCAGCCGATGGCTGCGCGATAAGCGAATAATAGACATTCAATAACCCGATTGGGGTCCGATGACATTCCCGTTATCCTACACCCTCGTTTTTATAAGTATCACCATGAGATGAATGCACACGCTGACAGCAGTCAACGGTTCCTGTTTGACGGAGCCGATGTGCGAGGTGAATCGGTGCGTATGGGTGATGCACTGACTGACATGCTGGCCAACCAGACATATAGCCCGACCGTAAAATGTCTGCTGGGCGAGTTCGCCGCAGCCGCAGTACTTATCAGCAATAATCTGAAGTATGACGGGCGGATTACCCTGCAAGCGCGCAGCGATCAGGCCGTTTCTCTGGTAATGGTTGAATGTTCCAGTGAGCGTCATATTCGCGGGATTGCACAAGGCGATATCTGCACTGACGCAGCGGATCCCATGACGTTGTTATCGGGCGGGCAGCTGGTACTCACGGTTGAGCGCGACGCCGGGCAACGTTATCAGGGCATCATTGCCATAGAAAAAGGCTCACTGGCGCAGTGTCTGGAAACCTATTTTTCCCAGAGCGAACAATTAGGCACTCGATTTTGGCTGGCCTCAGATGGCAGGCAAAGCGGCGGGCTGATGCTGCAGCAACTGCCTGCGCAGATCACCGACGGAGAGGTGCGCGGAGAACAGTGGTCTACGCTGTGTCTGTTGACAGAGACAGTCCGGGCTCAAGAGTTGTTGGGTCTACCTTCAGAGGACTTGTTATTCAAGCTCTATCAGGAGGAAACCGTAACGGTATACCCACCCGCCCCCATTTTGTTTAAATGTCGGTGTAGTCGCGAGCGAAGTGCCGCCGCCATTGCTCTGTTGCCAGAATCCGAGCGCGAGGAGATCCTCACCGAAGAAGGTGAAATTGGGATGACTTGTGAGTTGTGCGGCAAGACCTATCGATTTGATCGACAGGGATTGGCAACAGAAAGTGCGGGGAACACGCTGCATTAAAAATGATGACGAAGACGCATCGAATTTCAACACAATACAAAAAAGCAAAACCTACAGTACTCACCACGGAACCCAACATGAGCGAAGCAGCACTCTCCACCCCCGATATTCACACTGGTTTATCACCAACAGACCTCATCGATATGGCTTTGGCACGCGGTGAGGGTGTGCTGTCTGATACCGGCGCCCTGCGCATTGAAACAGGCGCTCGCACGGGGCGATCTCCTGCTGACCGGTTTGTCGTCAGAGAACCATCAAGCGAAGACGCGATAGATTGGGGCGGCGTTAATCGACCCTTTGATGCCGATCGTTTCGACGCGCTGTGGGAAAGGGTGAAGTCCCATGCCAGTCAGTCAGAAAGCTGGGTGCAGTATCTGCATGTAGGTGAGCACAGCGACCACTACCTCCCGGTCAAAGTCATCACGGCAACTGCGTGGCAGTCGCTATTCGGTCGCAATATGTTTATCCGGCCAGAAACGTACAACCCAGCCAATAAGCCGGAGTGGAAAATCCTCAACGTAGCCGATTTCGTGTGTGAACCCGAGCGAGATGGGACCCATTCGGACGCAACCGTAATCATCAATTTCGGTCAGAGAAAAGTCCTGATTGCCGGTATGCGTTATGCAGGCGAGATGAAAAAAGCCATGTTTTCGGTGCAAAACTTTTTGCTGCCAGAAAAAGACGTCATGCCCATGCACTGCTCAGCCAATATCGGCGAGGACAGCGATACAACGCTCTTCTTCGGGCTATCGGGCACCGGCAAGACCACCCTATCGGCAGATCCTGAGCGTTATCTCATCGGCGACGATGAACACGGCTGGTCCAAAGGCTCAGTCTTTAATATAGAGGGGGGCTGCTATGCGAAAACGATCGATCTCAGCCGCAAGAATGAACCCGTCATCTGGGATGCGATTCGCAGTGGCGCCATCATCGAAAATGTCGTGCTCGACGATCAGGGGAACGCAGATTACAGCGATACCCGACTGACCGAAAACGGGCGCTGTTGCTACCCTCTTGAGCATGTCGAAAAGCGTTCTGCCAGCAATTCGGGTGGCGAACCCAAGTGCGTCATTTTTCTCACCTGCGATGTATTTGGTGTTCTGCCGCCGATCTCTATTCTGTCAAAGGAAGCCGCGGCGTTTCATTTTCTTTCAGGCTATACCGCGCGGGTTGGCTCCACCGAGGTCGGCGCCGCAGCCGGCATTAATCCGACCTTTTCTACCTGCTTCGGCGCACCTTTCATGCCCCGCCCTGCCGGTGATTATGCGGAGCTTCTGATTAAGCGCATTGAGGACTTTGATAGCCAGGTATATTTAATCAATACCGGCTGGACTGGCGGATCCGGGGCGCCCGGTGGAACGGGCTCGCGTTTCCCCATTCCAGTTACGCGCGCTGTCGTGAAGGCGGCGCAAGATGGGGTGCTGATAGGCGCTGAAACGCGGCATATCGAAAGCCTGAATCTCGACTATCCCGTCAGCATTCCGGGGGTCGACGATCAATATACCGATCCTAAAGCCGGCTGGGGTGATGACAGTGCGTATGAGGCGCAGGCTGGACAACTTGCCGCACTCTTCCTCGAGAATATTCGTAATTTCGACGTCAGCGACGCGATCATCGCTGCCGGGCCCCGCTCAGCCTGATAGGAAAGCGGATGAAGCCCGGTCCGCGGTCGGCTAGGGCGTCGTAGAGAGCTCTGCGGCCATGCCTTTGCCCCCCAGCCATTTGTTCCGCAGTGATCGTGCGTCCTCGGCAATCAGGTAGAGGGCAGGCACGAGCACCAGCGTCACACCGGTAGCGAACAACACGCCAAATGACAGCGACGTGACCATAGGGATGAGAAACTGTGCCTGCACACTGGTCTCTGACATGATGGGCAACAGCCCCACAAAAGTGGTCACTGACGTCAGAATAATAGGCCGAAAGCGATCTTCACCGGCCTGAAGTAACGCACTGACCAGCTCCTGCCCCTCATCCCGCAAGCGATTGATTCGGTCAATTAACACGAGGTTGTCGTTGACGACAACGCCAGCACAAGCCGTCACGCCCATGATGGAAAACATGCTGACCTGCCAGCCAAGAATCATGTGGCCAAAAATAGCCCCCATCAGACCAAAAGGCACTGCTGTCAGAATCAGCAAAGGCTGCCAATAAGACCGGAAAGCCACCGCCATCAGTGCATAAATGACCATCATGGCCAGCCCCATCAGTCGCACGGTAGCCTCTCGGAACTCGATCTCTTCCTGCAATTCTCCGTCCAGATTCACAAATAGATCGGGGTATTGCTGCTGCCACTTGGGCAGATAGTCACGGAAGATTGATTGCACAATAGCCCGGGGTGGAGGTCCATTAGCCTGCACATCGGCTTCTACTTCAAGCGTTCGTAAACGATCCAATCTCTCGAGCTTCTGATAGCCGGCTTGCACTCGATAGGTTGCCACGGCCTCGAAGGGCACCTCTCCACCACCGGGGGCGCGGATATACATGTCATTCAGATTGGCAATGGCCAATCGCTCTGCTTCGGGATAGCGCACCATCACCTTGACATCCTCGCGCCCACGCGGGATGCGCTGAGCCTCGGCGCCGTAAAAAGCTTGTCTGACCTGGCGCGCGACATCTGCCAAACCAATACCCAACGTTTCGGCCGCTGGCTTCAACTCCAAAACCAGCTCGTCTCGAGGGCTGTCAAAGCTGTCTGAAACATCGAAAACCCCAGGGTAAGACAGCAGCGCCTCTCGGACGTCCCCCGCCACGGCTTCGAGGTCTTCCACCTGACGTGAAGCCAGTACCAATCGAATCGGTTTGCCCGGGTCTCGAATGGTGTAATCCATGCGGACCTCTTTGGCCTCGCTGAGCGGACCGGAATTCGACCGTAGTTCCAGCGCAAAAGCCTCGGTGTCGACACCCTCGGTGACGGTGGCCACCATCACCTCGACGTCATTATCGTTGGCACGCCCCAAAATACTGCCGATGGCAGGGCTGTCCTGAAATTCAGGCCGCTCATTCCATTCCGCCTTTAACGCCTCGGCCGCATCAACGACCCGCTGCATCACGAGCTCGGACTGGGCAAATGAGCCGCCTTCGGGCATGGCAATCCTTGCCTCTACAAAGTCGGAGTTAATGCGCGGGAAAAAAGCGGACCGGAGCCACCCCCCACCGTAGAGCGCGAGACTCAAACTGAGCATCACCAGAAAAAATCCGGCCACGAAAAAGTGATGCTTCAACGCCCATTGCAGAAACGGGCGGTAACGTATTCTCGCAAAGGACACCAGCCACTCAGCACAACCATGCCGCCAGCCCTCAAGCCGCTTCAACAGCGGTGTGGTCGCGGGCTTCTCTGGACCCAGTCTCGACAGGTGCGCGGGCAGAATCCAGAGACACTCCACCAATGAAAAGGTTAAAACCAGCAACACGACAACGGGGATTCCCTTGGCGGCGTGCGCCCACTCACCCGGCATGAACATCATGGGCGCGAAAAAGACCATGGTGCTGATCACCGCGAAGAGAACCGGTTTGAATACCTCTCGGACACCCCAAAAGGCCGCCTCATCTCCGGGAACCCCTTTTGACTGGGCTGTGTGGATGGATTCCCCAACGATAATCGCATCATCCACAACGATGCCCAGCACCAATAAAAAGGCAAACAGTGAAATCATATTCAGCCCCACGCCGGTGTAAGGCAGGAGGAAAAAAGCGCCGAGAAACGCGACCGCTATCCCAACAGACACCCATATGGCGACCGCCGGTCTGAGAAAGATCACCAGAACCAGAAAAACCAATAGCAATCCACCAAACCCATTTTTGAGCAGTGTCTCGATACGGCCCTTGAATGGCACGGCAGCATCACGCCAAAAAGACAGCGTTGCACCCTCTGGCAAATTGGGCGTCTGCTCGACCACCCAGTCGTTGATCACTCGGGACGACTGCAAAACATCTGGGTTGGTGGTGACAAATGCGTAAAGACCATGGCCGGGCATGCCGTCAAAGCGACTGACCGTATCGACATCCTCGAAACCATCCTCAATGGTTGCCACCTCACCGAGATAAATCTGGGTGCCGTCACGTGCCGTTAATAAAACGATTCGCTCAAAGTCTTCGCGGTAATACGCCTGCCCACGGGTTTGGACGCGAATGTCTCCATCGCTCCCTTTAATGGCGCCGGCGGGCAAATTAAGGGAAGCAGACTGGATCGCGCGCACCACATCGTCAAAAGACAGGTTGTGACGTCGCAGGTCCAGCTCGGAAACACTGACGGACACTTCATAGCGTCGTGGAGACACCAAGTCGACCACAGAGATCCAGGGCTGACGAGCCAGATCGTCACGCAAGGTCTCGCCAATTTCCTTCAGTTCCCACTCATCGAGTTCGCCGGCTAATTGCACGATACCGAGCAAATGACGATAAATGAGTTCTGTGACGACCGGCCGCTCAGCATCTGTGGGGAACGTGGTAATCGCATCAATCCGCGTCTTGATCTCGGCTGTGAGTCGCTGAGTCGGGTAGCCGGTTAACGCCTCGACGATGACCTGCCCCATGCCCTCTGAAGCGGTCGAGCGCACCTCCTTAATACCGTCGAGGTCGTGGATCGCCTCCTCGATGCGCACACAGATTTGTTCCTCCACCTCACTAGGGCTTGCGCCAGGAAATGGCATCGAAATGCTGACGCGGTCGACGACCGGTGTTGGAAAAAATTGTTTGTCGAGACCCGGAATGCTGTAAAGGCCGCCGATTACCAGCACCACCATCAAAAGATTGGCGGCGATCGGATTGGAAATAAACCAGCCCAGCAGACCCGGCTTGTCAGCCACTGGCCGTCCTCAGCTCAGCGACTTCAATGGCGGCACCTGCGGCCAAGACACTGCTTTGCTCGGCGACCACCTGCATGCCGGCTTCGATGCCGCGCACCCAGACACGATCTTGCTCACGGCGCAGAAGCTCGATGGGCAAACGCTCCAGACGGCTGTTTTCATTGACCAAAAGAACGGTGTTATCGCCACGCAGGGCCGTCGCAGGTAACTCGACGGCTTGCTGAATGGGCTTACCGCTGATGCTGGCCTCTACAAACAGACCCGGCGTCAACGGTGGCCTCTGGGAGCCATTGTCGCCGAATGGCTCATTCACCTCTGCGATCGCAAAGGTGACCCTACTGTCTCTGTCTATACTGGCTTCGACTCGAGCAATCTTGCCCTGCCAGTGCCAGCGCTCACCGCCAAATCGCGCACTCAGCGTGACGTCGGGGTATGTTTCCACCGCCGTTTCAAAAAGTGGCAGTTCGAGCAACGCCAATTGGGAGGCACTAATGGGTAAATGCACCTCGACGCGGTCGATCGCGTATATCTGGGCCAACACGCTACCCGGCGCGACAAACTGCCCAAGATCTACAGATTTCTTTTCAAGGCGTCCATCAAAGGGAGCGCGGACCGTGGTCCGCTCCAGCGCCAGCTCAGCCGCAGCCACATCCGCTTGAGCCGCGGCAAGAGATGCCTCGGCAGCTCGCAGTTGAGGCTTGCGGAGAAAAAGATCGTTTGCCTCGCTGGTGCCGAGATCACGCCACTCACGCTGTGCCTGAAGATTACGACCACGCTCCTCCGCAACACGCTGGGCTGCAGCGGCTTCTTGAGCCCGTGCTCTGGCGATAGCAAATTCGTAATCTGCTTTCTCCAGCTCCAACAAAATATCGCCAGCCTTAAAGAACCGACCATCTAGGAACCAATCACTCACGGCTTCAACCTTGCCGCTGACCTGTGCGACCAGCCCAACCCGTCTAACCGGCTCAATGGTGCCCTGTGTCCGAACCGAAATGCTGTGATCTGCGGGTGCGGCCAGAATCACATCGACCAGAGGGCGGCGAGGTTCCGGGAATTGCGTGGGCTGTGTTTGCGGCTTGCCCACCAGCACCAGAAAACACACCGCCAGGCCGGCAGCCGTAAATACCGCCGAGCCGAACAGTCGGCGACGGGAAAAACGGCTGCTTTTGATGCCGGAGTCAGTCATCTATCGGTCACTACGTTCTCTATAGGGGGTGAATGGGGGCAAAGCGCTCGCCTTTCAAGGCAGTGCGCTCAACTGCCAACGAAGGCGACGCATAACTAGAAAGCCAGACGAACGCGCTACGCCTCTCACAAGACCGGTGATTTTAGCCTTATCCGTGCCTAGAAGGTATTCAGACCAGTGTGCAAAGCTACCAAAAGGAGTTTGCAAGGCGTCTCTTCTGTTTTTCTGCACGACGTCGATAACGCACATCACCGCTTCCGCATAGTCAGGCAGTGCAAATGCCTCGAACTTACCCACCTCAAGCTCAACCAGGCCCTGACCGAAAGGGTAACGCGCTCGCCGTCCCCCAGCAGCACAAAGATGGCCACTATGAGTAACGCAGCTAGGACCACCACTACTTGTGAGATCGCGCGCATCGTTATCACCTTACGGCGGATTATTAAATTGGCACTTACGGTGCCCGATTATTTGAGCGTGCGAAAAATTGCCATGAGCATGCGGGTTTTTAGAGGGCGGATTCTAATTTTCCACGCCACACTCCTCGACGTTTTCAGTTATCTCAATGTGGAGAGACATCATGGCAGAGGCCAAAACCAAAGCAGCACCCAAGGCTGCAGCTAAAAAAGCTGCGGTAAAGAAAGCACCCGCCAAAGCCAAAAAGGCTCCAGCGAAGAAAAAGCCTGCCGCTAAAACCAAGGCTAAGGCGAGTACCAAAGCCAAGACCCGCGCGCGGCCCAAGGCCGTCGATACAGGTCGTAAGGCCCTGTTGGCAGGCCTAGGCGTTTACGGAAAAGCCTATGACCAGATGCTTGAGCAATTCTCTAATCTGCAGGAGCAGGTCGATGAGGCGCAAAGCCGCCTGACCGAGCGCCGTAAGCAAGCAGAGGATCTCTACAAGTCGCTAATCAAGCGCGGCACTGCGGTAGAAAAGGACGCCCTAAAGGCGCTGGCTGATCTTGAACTGGACTCGCTGGCAGATCGTTCCAAGCTGGAAGCCCAGATGAAAAAGGCCAAATCTCGGTTTGATGATCTGAAAGGGAAGTTTGGCAAGGTGGCTTAATCCCACCTTTTGGTCCGTTTTACTGGGGAGCAACTGCTCCCCTTTTTTATGACCGAGCGCATCACGTTACACTAGCGCGTAATGAAAACCGCTCAACGTATTCTGGTGACCGCGACCCGGCTCTTTAACGAGCAGGGCGAGCGGAATGTGACGGCCAGTGATATCGCCCTTGAGCTCGATATCAGCCCGGGCAACCTTTACTACCATTACAGCGGTAAAGACGGGATCCTCTCCGGGGTGTTCACCCACTGCTACCGCGAACTTGCCGGCATGCTGGCTGCCCCCATTCTGGAAGAGACATTCCTTGAACACAGCAACCCGCTTGAGCGGAGCTGGCTGTTTCTTACCGTACTGATGGAGGCGATGTATGAGTATCGCTTTCTTTATCTCAATCAGAGCGACCTGATGCAGCGATACCCCGAGATTGATCGCGGTATGCGTCGGCTAACGTCGCTGAAACGCCAGGCAACTTCGCGACTCGCCGCTGCCATACTGGCCTCTGTGGATATCAGCGCACATCCAAAAAGGCTCGATCACGTCGCCGATAGTATGGCCATGACCCTAATGTTCTGGCTGAGCTTTGAGCAATTGACCGGCACACCGCAAAGCCCGCAGCAAACCATCCATCGCACCGTGCTGCAGGTGCTCTCCCATTGCGCCCCCTATCTGGGGGATCAACAGAGCGCATTTTACCGCGAGTGCGAATTAATCGATGCGAGACTGCTCGATACGCAGTCCCCATGAGTTATGATTCAAACCAACAGGCTCTCGTGCACTTGCCGTGTTAACCGAGAGCCCATGATCCATTTTGATTGGGAGTATTAGAGATGACCATTGCTGTAGGAGATTGCATCCCGAGCTGTACCTTGTCTGTTATGGGAAATGAAGGTCCCGGACCAGTGTCGACCTCGGACCTGTGTAACGGCAAGAAAGTCCTGTTGTTCGCGGTGCCTGGCGCCTTCACACCGGGGTGTTCAATGACACACCTGCCGGGCTACGTGGCCAATGCCGATGTCATCAAGAGCAAAGGTGTGGACAGTATTGTGTGCATGTCTGTGAACGATGCCTTTGTGATGGGCGCATGGGGCCAGGCCCAAAATGCCGATGAGATTATTATGCTCGCCGACGGTAATGGTGAACTCACCGCTGCTCTCGGTCTCGAATTAGATGGCTCCGGCTTTGGTCTCGGCACCCGCAGTCAGCGCTTTGCGATGATCATCGAAGACGGCAAGGTCACTCATCTGAACGTTGAGGAGGGCCCAGGGATCGACGTCAGCTCTGCTGAGACAATGATGGCGCTGCTCTGATCAACGCCACTGAACGCGCACCACACCAGCTGTGGTGCGGGTTCACCCCTTCTGTCCTACGGGCTATGTCAGCAGGGCCCAAGTCACAGTCGCAATGACCAACGCGCCGATCAGATTCAATACAAATCCCTCGCGCACCATCCGCTGAATCGGCAGTTCACCGCTGCCAAACACGACAGCATTGGGTGCGGTTGCCACCGGCAACATGAAGGCGCAGCTGGCGCTCATGGCCGCGGGCACCATCAGCCACAGAGGATCAACGTCCACCGCTAGCGCCACCGCCGCCAACACGGGCAGCAGCAACGCGGTGGTTGCTGTATTCGATGTCGCTTCGGTCAGGAATGTCACCGCCAGTGCCAGCAAAAGCATCATTATAAAAACCGGCAGCATCGCCACCATTGTCAGTGCGTCGCCCACCTGACCGCTGAGGCCAGATGCCACGAACGCCCTGGCCAAGCAGATGCCCCCGCCGAACAGTAGCAGCACTCCCCAGGGAATCTGACTCGCTTGTTGCCAATCGATGAGTCGATCGCCCTCCCTGTCGCGAACGATGAACAGTGCGACCACCGCGAGCAGCGCAACTGATGCATCGTTCGCAGAGGCCAAACCAAGCCACTGCTGCCAGCCACCAAAAGGCTCCGCTCGTGTAATCCAGGCCAGAGCGGTCAATGCAAAAATGATCAGCACCCGCCGTTCTGCACTGCGCCATGGGCCCACTGCGGGAAGCGTGATATTCAGTTCACGGGGCAGCGTTCGAGTGACCCACCACCACGCCAGCGGCAGTAACAGGCCCACGACGGGCACACCCCAAGACATCCATTGGCCAAAGCTGACCGTCTGGCCCGTCGTCTCTTCGAACACCTGTACAAAAATGAGGTTGGGCGGGGTCCCGATCGGTGTGCCGAGGCCCCCAATGCTGCATGACCAAGCCAGCCCTAGTAGCAACGGCGCAGCCAATGTGCTGCGATCCGAGCACGAGGCCAGCACCGCCAGCGCTACGGGCATCAGCATCAGCGCTGATGCCGTATTGGAAATCCACATACTGAGTAGCGCACCCGCGAGCATAAACCCCAGTACCAGACGATGTGGCCGGTGACCACCGACCAGGTTGAC
>CALKEI010000135.1 GCA_938085095.1 uncultured Luminiphilus sp.
TGAGCGTCGGGCAAATATCCAGATGACCGGGGCAACCAAACGAGCACTCATCGCGCGAAAACGCGACGCCATCTTCTTGACCATACGCACCTGTATCACGCAACCGAATCACCAATCGATTCAGTTGGTTGCTTGGAAAGGACGAAGTTTACGCCCTGATACGCGCGTACACCACTGCTGTCACGGCAGGAATGGCTGATAAAAATACCAGAAGCGGCGGGAATACCTCACTGCTGACGACCGTCACGGCCAGTGGAAATTGCCAGACCACCTGCATTGCGAGCACACCCAGAGTAATGGGCAAAGGGCTTCCCGCGGCGAGGCTGAGGCGCTGATAGGCATGGTCGCGATGCGCCACATGCGGCGGCCTGCCCGACAAGCTTCGAATAAACAGAGTCATTCCGGTATCCACTAAAAACGGCATCATCAGTATCAACCAAGCCAAGCCAACCGATACATCAGCCGCAAAGGACAACAGCCCCAGAAGGGCGAGGAAGAAACCTAATGGGACAGCCCCTGCATCGCCCATAAAGAGCCGCGCAGGCGGCCAGTTAAAGCCAAGAAGTGGTGCGCAGCTGGCAAATAATAGCGCACACAACCAGGCGAGCTGCGAACTGGGCGCCGCGCCAAAAGTGGCAATCAGACCCAACCCTGTCGCGACACAAAGCGCCTGCACAGTCGCCAGCCCGTCGGCACCGTCCATGAAGTTAACGAGGTTAATGCACCACGCAACGGCTACTCCCGTCAGTAATAAAGTCGCCAAGCCCAGCGGGAGGCCTGAAGACAGCAACCAGGGTAGCGCTATCCCCGCTCCCAGATAACACAGCAGGCGGATCCCACTGGGAATACCCCATTTATCATCCAACAGGCCAACCGCCATCAGCCCTGCGATGAGCAGAGCAATACCCGTGGCACCAGGCAGGGCGGTGGACGATCCAACGCCTGCGGCTAACAGGGTCATCGGCACCAACCCGCCACTGACGACAGTCGGCGTTGCGTGCAGACTTCGCGCATTGGGTCGATCCACCCAATCCAAAGAGGGTGCGACCCGGAGAAATAGCCAGAGCCCGGCGGTAGAACCCAGCAGGATCGCGAGCAGGATCAGCATGAACCGGGGGGTTTTTGCGCGCGACAGGCAGTCAGGGTAAGACGCGCCTGCCATCCCTCTATCTCGGGCGGTGTTCCACACCATTGATTGGCGGACAGACCTCGCCAGGTGGTGCCCCCCACATTACCCTGACGCCAATCGAGTAATCGGCCACCCAACTTGCAGAGCCACTGCGGTGTCACACCCCGTTTGGGCCGCGTAGACAGCGCTCTTGAAATTTTCTCCGCGTCGTAACACTCACCGTCGATGGCCGCGAGTATTGCGCGACCAGCCGGCGCACCCGAAGTCCCTTGCGCACAGCTGATGATTAACTCCACCAGATCAGGCCGCGCCACCATGGATCGTCGACCAATAGCGGGGAGCAAAGCGGGCCAGTAGCGCATGAGGAGATCGACCAACCTGAGATTCGCGGTAAGCGCCTCGTCATAAATGAGCCCGGGACGTACCACCGTTAGCGCGCTGCCTGGAGCACCCAAAAAAACCTCCTGCAGTACCTGCTCAGCACGCCACTTGGAGGCTGCGTAAAGCTCTTGAGGCTCGGAGTATGCGTCTGCTTCGGCATCGGGCGTGCAGGCATCGGCTGGCACCACATTTAAGGAGCTCAGATAGATGAAGTGGGGCACTCCGGCCGCCGCTGCCGCAGCAGCAAGGCGGCCCGTCCCCTCAACATTGACACACTGATAATCCCCTTCCCGGGCTCGCCGATGCGCCAAACCCGCGCTGTGGATCACACAAGATACGTTTGCAAATAGACCCTCGGGAGGATCATCGGGAACCGACATGTCGTAGTGCATCCACTCCACGCCTGCCTCCGCGGGCGCGGAGCGGCCCGCCAGACGAACGGGTATGTCGCGGTCGGTCATTGCTGCGCACAGCCCAGCACCCAAATAGCCGGTGGCGCCTGTTAGCAACAACAAGGCGCCTGACTCCAAATGCGCTTACTGCAGGCGGATAACACTGCGATTCTTCTCGACAGTCGCTAAACCAATACCCTGAACTGCCGCCAACTCATCAATATGCGCAAACGGGCCGTGGGCCTCCCGATACTCAACAATGCGATGCGCTTTGGCGATGCCAACACCTTGTAGCGACTCGGCAAGCACCTCTGCGGGCGCAAGGTTGATGTTGACAGGCTCAGTCGCGAAGCCAGTCAGGGGGCTCAACCCCAGAAGCAGTGCCACGAACGCCAACGCCTGTGCTGCTATTGCAATGGGTGCGCGCGCCCTGCTGGCGGGCTTGCGACAAAGTACGGTAGGGCCATGTTTTGTGAACTGTGACGTCATTTTTTTCTCCATCAGTCTGGTTGAAATACCCACCAACGTGGGCTCAATCAAACTATGGTCCGATACACACTAACAAAGCAGATCCCGAAGCGCTTCGCATCTTAAATGGCTACTATTCATGCCATTTTAAGCCGTAGCGAGACG
Organism: uncultured Luminiphilus sp.; assembly: GCA_938085095.1. Taxonomy (GTDB): domain Bacteria; phylum Pseudomonadota; class Gammaproteobacteria; order Pseudomonadales; family Halieaceae; genus Luminiphilus. The sequence goes on from CALKEI010000135.1 coordinate 2,536, forward strand.
TGACGGCGTCATCGCCAACCTAACCACTTACCTGCTGGTCCAATGCGGCGCGAATCTGGGCCGCGGTGCCGGCAGGGTCGCTGGAAGCCGTTATGGAGCGGCCAATTACCAAGTGCGTTGCCCCAGCAGACACCGCACTTTCCGGCGTTACAATTCTGCGCTGATCGCCAGCGGCATCTCCAGCCAGCCGAATACCCGGTGTTACAAGCAAAAATCCGGGGCGCTGCCGTTCAGCGAGCACAGCAGCCTCGGCTGCTGAGCAGACCACGCCATCGAGGCCTGCAGATTCGGTGAGTGCAGCCAGCTTGCACACACGATCTATCGGCTCTCCGTCCCAATCTAGCTCAGCCAAATCCTCGCGAGCCATGCTGGTCAGCACGGTTACCGCCACTAAGAGAGGCGGGTGCGCGGCGGCGGACAGCGCTTCTTTCGCTGCACACATCATTCTTGACCCGCCCGCTGCGTGCACATTGACCATCCACACTCCTAGATCGGCGGCCGCTTTGACTGCGTGTGCGACCGTATTGGGAATGTCATGGAATTTCAGATCGAGAAAAATATCGAATCCGAGGTCTCGCAAAGCACGCACCACGTCAGGTCCGGCAATCGTAAACAACTGCTTGCCCACCTTAAGACGCACGGTGCTGGGGTCCAACTGGCTCGCCAGTTCGATCGCCGCCTCTGCCGTGTCGAAGTCCAGCGCGACAATCAGATTGCTACCACTGTCAGCCATGGGATTGCTCCAATGCGTCACCGCGGTAATGAATAGAATCCCAATGTCGGCAGCCGGGGCAACGCCAATGACGAGCCTTACCGGTAAATCCGCAATGGTCGCAGCGATAATCTTGTTCGGCGCTGGTGAGTCGATCAAACACCTGCCGCTCCGGTAGTGATGCCTCGGATTGCAGGCCCTTGAGCACCAGGGAAGCTGCCACGGAGACCGAAGGTTGCTTCACCAAGGTTTCGCGAAGGAACGCCTCAGCGGCCTGCTTACCTTGCCTAGCCTCCAGCTCTTCCGCTAACGATAAGGCCAGTAGCGGGGAAGGTTGCGCCTCGTAGTAGCGTTCCAACGACACGAGGTAAAGTGCCTCATCTTCCTGCACAGAACAAATATCAAATAACAGCATCAGAAACTCGGGCGTGCAGGTACGGTCGCTTCCCATAATGATATGAAAGTGCTCAAGCGCCGCCGCCGAATCCCCATCTGACAAGCGGAGCCTGGCCAGTCCCAGTCGGGCACGCAGTTCTCTAGGTTGATCCCGGAGTGCGTCTTCATACAGGTCTCCCGCCCCCTGCAGATCTCCCCTTTCCAACGCAGCCTCGGCCTGCTCACACAGATATTGCCCGCGTAACTGCTGAGCCGGCTGGCCTTGCGCGGCTGCCAGGTGTCCTGCCGTGTCGGCCGCAATTAGCTGCTCGGCGATGGCAACAGCGGCTACCCAATCTCGCTGCGCTTCATAAACATCCAGTAAATGCCGCTGGGCGGTCGCACTGAAGTCGGTAGATTGCCCCGCCAAATCGAGCAGCAGCTGCTCGGCACGGTCGTAGAGTCCCGCGGCAATAAAATCCCGGGCCAGTTCCAGGTGAGATTGATGCAGCTGAACAGCGGTTAGCTGTGGTCGCTTCAATAAATTTTGATGGATTCTGATCGCTCGATCGACCTCACCCCGCTTGCGCAACACGCTTCCAAGCGCAATGTGGGTATCGAGGGTGTCCTCATTAACCGCCAACGCCTCGGTAAAAGCGTCAACCGCACCTTCCTCCTCACCATCGAGCAGGAAGTTGAAACCTCGGTAATACTGGGACGGGAGCTGGGCACGCTCTTTGCCATCCATGCGCAGTCCACCCCGCCCGAGGGTCCAACCCGCCGCTACGGCAAGCACGAGCAGTATCAGCAACAGCCCGTTATTCAGTATCACGCTCGGTCCTTTTCTCAGCAGCCGCCAGCAGGCGATCTCGTTGCTTGCGAAGCCGACGGATAGTGGCAGCACGCCTGAGGGCTAACATCGCTCCTGCTGCCAGCCCTATGGCAACACCCAAGGCGAGCGCCAGTAGGATCCAAATGGCGACAGGTTGCGACGGCAGTTGAAAAAACACGAGATCCAGAGGAACGGCCTGCGTGTTCTGCAGAGCGAAGAGGCCTCCCGCAGCGATAGCGCCCACTGCAAGCAGTAGCGTCAGCCCCTGTCTCAACCAGTGCATGGTCAGAATCCGGACTTGACGGCCCGATTCACCCTGTCCCGTAGCTCTTTCCCAGGCTTGAAGTGCGGTACGTGTTTGCCCCGGAGCGCCACGGTATCCCCTGTTCTGGGGTTTCGTCCCTGTCGGGGTTCGCGGTAGTGGAGAGAGAAGCTGCCGAAACCCCTAATCTCAATCCGCTGTCCGGAAGAAAGGGTTTCTGTCATGTGGTCGATCAGCAGTTTGACAGCCAATTCGACGTCTTTTGCGCTCAACTGGCTTTGACCGTCGGCCATCAAGTCAATCAGTTCGCTTCGCGTCATGCTTCTACTCCACCGAGCTTCTCTACCATTCTGGCCGACACCCCCCGTGTTGGCAAGTCACTCATTTTAATAAGGTTTATAGATTGACCTGCGGTGCTTCTGCGCGCAAAAAAAAGGCCGGCAAAAGCCGGCCTCATCGTCTTCAATTCGACTCACTGATCTTCCATTTTCGCCTTGATCAGATCCCCGATCGTACCGGGAGAAGAGACTTCATCCTGTTCCTTCAGGGACGCAACCGCTTCTTTTTCGTCATCGATATCCTTGGCTTTAATCGACAATCCGAGTGCTCGGCTCTTGCGATCAACATTCACGATCTTCGCCTCCACGCTGTCACCCACACTCATTGCAGAACGCGCGTCGTCAACACGATCGAAGCTGATGTCAGCGGCCTTCAGATAGCCCTCTACTTCGTCAGACAGTTTTATCGTCGCACCCTTGGCATCGACTTCAGTCACAGTGCCCGTCACAAGGCTGCCGCGATCATTGTCGCTGACATAGAGTGAGAATGCGTCGTCTTCAAGCTGCTTGATACCCAGCGAGATGCGCTCCCGTTCCGGATCAATTGACAGAATGACGGTCTCGATCTCATCGCCCTTCTTGTAATTGCGAACCGCTTCTTCGCCGGTTTCATTCCAGCTGATATCACTCAAATGAACGAGGCCATCAATATTGCCCTCTAGGCCGATGAAGATGCCGAAATCGGTAATCGATTTGATGCTGCCTGAAATTTTGTCGCCCTTAGCATGATCCGTGGCGAATGCATCCCATGGATTCTGGGTGCACTGTTTGATGCCCAGCGAGATACGGCGACGCTCTTCGTCGATATCGAGCACCATGACCTCAACTTCGTCACCCAACTGAACAATCTTTGACGGATGGACGTTCTTGTTTGTCCAGTCCATCTCAGAGACGTGAACCAAGCCTTCAACACCCTCTTCGATCTCGGCAAAACAGCCGTAATCGGTAAGGTTGGTGACTTTAGCTACCACACGGCTGCCCTCGGGGTATCGACCCGTAATCTGCACCCAGGGATCTTCACCCAGTTGCTTGAGGCCCAGCGAAACACGGTTGCGCTCGCGATCGAATTTCAGGATTTTAACGTCCATCTCCTGTCCGACTTCTACGATCTCGCTGGGGTGCTTGATGCGTTTCCAAGCCATATCGGTGATATGCAGCAGACCGTCGACGCCACCCAGATCCACAAACGCGCCGTAATCAGTCAGGTTCTTGACCACACCCTTCACGGACTGGCCTTCCTGCAGATTCTCCAGCAACTCTTCGCGCTCGGCGCTATTCGCCGACTCCATTACCGCGCGACGTGATACCACGACGTTATTGCGCTTCTGATCAAGTTTAATCACCTTGAATTCAAGTTCTTTCCCTTCGAGATGCGTTGTCTCGCGGATCGGGCGAACATCAATAAGTGATCCCGGCAGGAATGCGCGAATAGAGTCGATATCGACCGTGAATCCGCCCTTCACCTTGCCATTAATAACACCCATGACCACTTCTTCTGCCAGATGCGCAGCTTCCAGACCCTTCCAGGCCTCGGCTCGCTTCGCTTTCTCGCGGGAGAGTTTAGTTTCTCCGAAGCCGTCTTCAACGGTCTCCAGTGCCACCTGCACTTCGTCTCCAACGCTGAGGCTACACTCACCATTGGCATTCATAAATTGATCGAGGGGAATCACCCCTTCTGATTTCAAACCGGCATGGACAGTGACCCATTCGTTATCAATGTCGATGACAACACCCGTGACGATCGATCCGGGTTCCATATCAACGGTTTGGAGGCTTTCTTCAAAGAGTTCGGCGAAGGATTCGCTCATGGTGATGTTCCTGAATTGCGGAGTGAGTTCACTCCTGCCGACTTCCAGACCCAGTCGGGTTTATTGTCCTGACGCCTCGGCGGGGCCTAGCCGTTACTCCGACGCGTCACTCAGTAAGTTTCGGCCATCCGCTAATTCGCGAACCGCCTGTGCCACTTCGTCAGCCGACAGGGTTGTACTGTCAATGACGACGGCGTCCTCCGCCGGCACCAGTGGCGACACAGCTCGGGCTTCATCCCGCGCGTCTCGCTCCTGTATGTCATCCAGAAGGCGCGCGAGACTAACACTCTCCCCCATACCCTGCAACTGATGAAAGCGGCGCTCGGCGCGTGCCTCCGCACTTGCAGTGAGGAAGATTTTCAGCGGAGCGTCGGGAAACACAACGGTCCCCATATCCCGACCATCAGCAATCAAACCCGGCGTTCTGGCCAGCTCTTGCTGCCTGAGCAGCAGTGCGGCACGGACCCGCGGCAACGCCGCAACCCGGGATGCATCCCGACCACCGGCCTCTGAACGAATGCCCGCTGTGACATCCTGAGCAGATAGCCATACGGTCACCCCCTTTTCACCTGGCTGGAACTCCACATTCAGGGCGCGCGCCATCTGAGCGACAGCAGTCTCATCATCGAGCGCAACGTTCGCCTGCCGACAGGCATAACCCACTACTCGATACAACGCGCCACTGTCTAATAAATGCCAGCTTAGGGCGCTCGCTAAGTGCTGGCTTAACGTGCCCTTACCCGCACCACTGGGTCCGTCTACGCAGATTACCGGCACGGCGGAGGTCATTCCTCGGCAGTTTCCAGATGCAACCCGGTTTGCACTGCGAGCTCTGCAAACCCGGGAAACGATGTGGCCACGTGGGCGCAGTCGCTGACCTTGATTCGATCTGAGGCCCGCAAAGCAGCCATCGCAAAACTCATGGCAATACGATGATCGTGATGCGTCGTAATCACGCCGCCAGTCATCTCACCGCCCACTACTTCGATACCATCCGGTTGAACTCTGTTCTCAATACCGAGCTGCGAAAGCCCCTCGGCCATGCTGGCTATCCGATCACTTTCTTTTACGCGCAACTCCTCGGCACCGCGCAGGACCGTCACGCCATCCGCGCATGCCGCTGCGATAAGCACCGCAGGGAGTTCATCGATAGCGAGCGGGACCGCCTCAATCGGAATATCAATCCCCTTCAGGGGGGCGTGACGAACACGGAGATCGGCGACCGGTTCACCCCCGACCTGACGTTCATTCTGGATCTGAATGTCTGCTCCCATGGCCCGCAAAATGGTGATGACTCCGTCCCGGGTAGGATTGATCCCCACGTGCTCTAGGATGAGATCAGAACCCGGGGCAATTGACGCCCCGACCATAAAGAAGGCGGCTGAGGAAATATCGGCAGGAATGTCGATATCTGCACCGGTCAGCTTTCCGCCGCCCTCAAGGCTGATCACGCCGTTGTCCCTTTCCACCGCGTAACCGAACCCGCTCAACATACGCTCGGTGTGGTCCCGGGTGGGGGCTGGCTCAGTCACGCTGGTGCGGCCCGATGCAAATAGTCCCGCCAACAGCACGCTGGATTTCACCTGTGCGCTGGCAACGGGCAAATCATAATGAATGCCTGTCAAAGCCCGCCCACCTTGAATCTCCAAGGGTGGACACCCCTCGTGTGAACTGATCAATGCCCCCATCTGCGACAGGGGCGTAATCACCCGTGCCATGGGGCGACGCAGAAGAGACTGATCGCCGGTCAGCACGCTATCGAAGGACTGGCCGGCCAGCAGGCCCATCATCAGCCGGATACTCGTGCCGGAATTACCGACATCCATGACCTGCTGAGACGGCTCGAGCCCACGCAGACCAACCCCCTCGATCGTGAGCTCACCGGCATCGGGGTCCGTGATCTGCACGCCCATCTCCCGAAACGAGGCCAGGGTTGCCAGAGCGTCCTCTCCCTCAAGAAATCCGCTGACTGTCGTCCGGCCTTCCGCAATGGAGCCCAACATAATCGAGCGATGTGACATCGACTTGTCACCCGGCACGCGAATGCGTCCAGTCAGCTTTCCACCGGGATCAAGATAAAAGTGCATCAGTCTGGTTGCTCCGACTCGCGGGGCAGTGGATTGAGAATGTCATCGTGCGCGCGACGCATTTCTCGACACCGGGCAAAAAAAGCCTCAAGAGCATCACCTTTGGCGTCTGCGATGAGTGCCCGCAACTGCTGATGCTCCTCTGCCAAGGCATCCATGGCACCGAGGAGCGCGTCCCGGTTGGTCAACGCAATATCTCGCCACATGAGCGGATCCGAGGCCGCGATTCGCGTCATATCCCTTAGCGCACCTCCCCCGTGCTTCATCGGGGCCAAGTTGTGATCGCCTAGCATCGCCGTGAGGGCGTAAGCAACCATGTGCGGCATGTGACTGCTCGCCGCTAGCGCCGCGTCATGATCCTCCACAGACATAGACGTCAATCGGGCACCCGCTGCTTTCCATAACCGCTCTACAGTGCGAACTGCGGCGGCATCGGTATCAGCGGCCGGCGTCAAAATCACCTCCCTCCCCTGAAACAGCTCCGGCATCGCCGCCTGAACACCACTATGCTCGCTGCCGGCTATGGGATGACCCGGAACAAATCGGGAATAGGCTGGCACCGCGGATTCAACAATCAATCCCTTAATGCTTGCCATGTCTGTCACCACTGGCTCGCCGCAGCGTCTCGCCAAATCCAGCACCGAAGGCAGCAGCTTCGCGGTCGCCTCAGGAGGGGCACCAATGACCACCACATCCGCGTCAGCCACTACCGATTCGAGGTCCAGACTAAAGCGATCGATCAGTCCCAGCGCGAGACCCCGCTCCAGAGAGGGTGCACGGGGCCCCCAGGCAATCAGCTCACCATCCCAATGCGCGGCTTTCAGAGCGCCCGCGAGCGAACCCGAGATCAACCCCAGACCAAGGAAAGCAACGACGGGGTCATTGTCAACGTTCACAGTCAAATCGGAGCTCGGGGATATGATCCCAGCCGCTTCAACATAATCGAGTGCTCCTCGATTTGACCCATTACCTCGACCATCACCTCATCGGTAAGGTGGCCCTCACACTCAATATAAAAGACATACGTCCACTTTTCCGTTTTGGAAGGCCGGGAATCAATGCGGGTCAAGCTAATCCCGTTTTCCTCGAAGGGTCGCAAGAGCCCCAACAGTGCGCCCGGTCGATTCCGAGCGGAGACCAGTAAGGAGGTCTTGTCATGCCCACTAGCCGGAACACTTTCTTTACCCAGAACTAAAAATCGTGTCGTATTGTTAGAACTGTCTTGAATGGCATTCGCTAGCGGCTCGAGATTATGGAGTGTCGCCGCGAGTTCGCCAGCAATCGCTGCCACACCCGGTTCGATGCCCGCTCTCCTTGCCGCTTCGCCATTGCTGGCAACCGCCTCTCGAGGCAGGTCGGGCAACTGACTGTCCAGCCACTGCCTGCATTGCCCCAATGCCTGTTCATGCCCGAGGATCAACTTAATCGATGACAGCTCAGCTCCGGGGCAAGCGAGGAGATGATGCACCACGGGCAACTCAATCTCGCCCGTAATCTGCAGTGGAGACTCCAGAAAACAGTCCAGTGTCTGACCCACCATGCCTTCAGTCGAATTTTCGACCGGGACCACTCCGTAATCACACGATCTTTCTTCGACTTGCCGGAATACCTTGTGAATACTGGCCTGCCCCATCGGAACCGCCGACTGACCAAAGTGTTTGAGCGCTGCCGCCTGAGAGTACGTGCCGTCAGGCCCCAAAAAAGCCACCGACAGTGGCTGCTCAAGCGCCAGACAACTCGACATGATTTCCCGAAAGATCGACGCAACATGATCCGATGCCAGCGGCCCGGGATTGCGTTCCTGAATAGCGCGTAATACCTGCGCCTCGCGCTCAGGGCGATAAAATATGGGGGGGCCGTCCTCGGACTGAGAGGCCTCTAGCTTCACCTGAGCGACGTCTCCAGCGCATCGCGCCCGTTCACTGATCAGATCAAGCAGTTGGCTGTCGATCGCATCAATACGTTCTCGGATTTTGTTGAGCTGTTCATCAGGGTCCATTGGGTATCCCCTCGCCACGCCAGTTACCCGTGGCGTTGTTCAAAATCCTGCATGAAGTCACACAGGGCGTCTACCGATGATTCTTCTACCGCATTGTATAGACTCGCACGCATCCCGCCGACCGACCGATGACCCTTCAAATTGAGTAGCCTTGCCGCCTCAGCCTCCTGCAAAAACACGCTGTCGAGTGCCACGTCCGCGAGAGTAAAGGGCACATTCATCAGCGATCGGCTGATACGCTCCACTGGGTTGCCATAAAAATCGCTGTCGTCAATCACATGATATAGCTTGCTGGCTTTTCGACGGTTGATCGTCTCCATTTCTTCCAGCCCGCCCAGATTTTCGAGCCACTCAAAAACCAGACCCGCCAGGTATAGAGCGAAGGTGGGGGGGGTGTTGTACATCGAGTCATTGTCAGCGGCGATCTGCCAATTCAGCATGGCTGGTGTCTCGGGGCGAGCGCGTCCCAATAACTCGCGATCCACGATCACAAGGCAGAGACCCGCCGGGCCAATATTTTTTTGTGCGCCAGCGTAAATCACGCCATACCGGTTCACTTCAATAGGGCGCGACAAGATGGTTGACGACATATCTGCCACAAGCGGAACCTCCACTTGCGGCACAAAACCGAACTCCAACCCGCCAATGGTCTCGTTGGGACAGTAGTGCAGATACGCTGCAGACTGGTCCGATTGCCACACTTCTTGCGGGGGAACCGTGTTAAAGCCCGTGTCTTCGGAGGTGGCTGCAACGTTGACCGATCCAAAACGCCGCCCCTCTGCAAACGCCTTTTTCGACCATTGTCCTGTGACTACCTGATCTGTCGTTTGGCCCGCCAGGCTCAAATTGAGCGGCACAGCGGCGAACTGCAAGGAAGCACCGCCTTGAAGAAAGAGGACAGCGTAGTCATCCGAAATCGACAGTAAGCGGCGCAGCGAGGCCTCGGCCTGCTCGGCGAGGGACATGAATGCGGGGCTACGGTGGCTAACTTCCATCACCGAAGACCCACTGTCGGACCAGTCGAGGAGCTCTGCTTTAGCGCGCTCTAATACCGTCCTAGGCAGGGCAGCGGGGCCTGCGCAGAAATTATGCGCTCGAGTCACTCGTTGGTGTCCTCGTCTCCCTCCACAGCTGCGTCGTCTGAAGACGCTGCGTCCGCTGCCACCGGATCGACCACCACGTCGTCACCGGCAGCGCTTTCAGACGCCATGGTGTCGGCAACCGAGGTATCGATGTCGTCCTCGGCAATACGACTGACACTGACGAGCGCCTCACCCTCGCGAGTGCGAATCACCCGCACACCTTGGGTGTTGCGGCCCTGCACACTGACCTCTTCAACCCGAGTTCGCACCGCTGTGCCCTGATTTGAGATCAGCATCATTTCGTCGCCATCCCAGACCTGTTCGGCGCCGACCAGCGAGCCATTGCGCTCTGAGGTCGTCATACCAATGACGCCTTTGGTGCCGCGACCTTTAACCGGGAATTCACTTGTCTCAGAGCGCTTACCGTAGCCATTCTCGCTCACAGTGAGTATCTTGCTGCCCTCCTTGGGCACCACCAGCGAAATCAGGCAGTGCCCGTCCGCAAGCCGAATGCCGCGCACACCCCGAGCGGTCCGACCCATGGCACGCACCGCAGACTCGGCAAAGCGCACAACCTTGCCCTCGCTGGAAAACAACATAATGTCCTGACTACCATCGGTCACTGCTGTGCCCACCAGGACGTCATCCTCATCGAGCTCAATGGCGCGCAAACCCACGCTGCGCTGACGCGAAAAAAGACTCATATCGGTTTTCTTGACCGTGCCGTTGGCGGTCGCCATGAAAATAAAGTGGTCGGTCTCGTAGCCCTCAATCGGCAAAATAGAGGTAATCCGTTCGCCCTCATCGAGGGGGAGCAGATTCACCATGGGCCGACCCCGGGCGTTGCGGCTGGCAAGCGGGATATGAAACACCTTCAACCAATACACCTTTCCGAGATTGGAAAAACAGAGGATCGTCGCATGGGTGCTGGCGATGAGCAGGTGTTCGACGAAATCTTCGTCCTTGACCGCAGTCGCACTGCGACCGGTCCCGCCGCGGCGTTGGGCTTGATAATCCGTCAAAGACTGCGTCTTTGCGTAACCACCGTGAGAGATAGTGACGACCCGGTCTTCTTCGGTAATCAGGTCCTCGACCGTCAGATCGTGCGCCGAATCCGAAATCTGGGTTTTGCGATCGTCCCCGAATTCTTCTACCAGCTCCTCAAGCTCCTCGCGGATAACGAGTTTCAGCCGGTCAGGATCACCCAATATCTCGAGATAATCCGCAATCTCTGCAATTTTATCGGCATATTCCTGCAGCAACTTCTCGTGCTCCAGCCCGGTCAGTCGATGCAGCCGCAGGTCAAGAATCGCCTGAGCCTGAGCGGGAGAGAGATGGTACTGGCCATCGTGGATACCGCACTCTTCGGGCAGATCGTCAGGTCGGCAAGCATCGGCACCCGCGCGCTCAAGCATCACCATGACATCGCCCGGAGTCCACGGCCGCGCCATCAATCCCTCTCGGGCATCCGCCGCGGTAGGTGAGGCCTTGATCAGCTCGATCACCTCGTCGATGTTAGCCAGCGCAATTGCGAGACCCTCGAGCACATGACCTCGCTCTCGCGCTTTACGAAGCAAGTACAGGGTCCGCCGGGTAACAATTTCACGCCGATGACGCACAAAGGCCTCAATCATTTGCTTGAGGTTGAGCACCTTGGGCTCACCGTCAACCAACGCCACCATATTGATGCCGACAACCGACTGAAGCTGAGTTTGGGCGTAGAGGTTATTCAGCACCACATCGCCCACTTCGCCCCGGCGTAGCTCGATGACCACGCGCAGACCGTCCTTATCAGACTCATCGCGCAGCTCGGTAATGCCCTCGAGCTTTTTTTCCTTAACCAGCTCTGCAATGCGCTCTATCAGGCGCGACTTATTTAACTGATAGGGAATCTCGTGGATGATGATGGTGTCTTTCCCCTTCGACTCATCCGTTATCACCTCGGCCTTCGCCCGCACATAGATCCGACCTCGACCCGTGCGATAGGCCTGCACAATCCCTGCTCGGCCGTTAATCTGTGCGCCGGTGGGGAAATCTGGGCCGGGGATAAATTGCATCAACTCTTCAATGCTGATGTCGGGGTCCCGCAGAGCAGCCAAACACCCCGCGACGACCTCACGGAGGTTATGAGGAGGGATGTTCGTCGCCATCCCCACAGCAATACCCGAAGAGCCATTAACAAGAAGGTTGGGTACTCGGGTAGGCAAAACGGCCGGAATCCGCTCGGTCCCGTCGTAATTGTCGACAAAGTCGACCGTTTCCTTGTCGAGATCCGCAAGCAACGCGTGGGCAATCTTAGCCATGCGGATTTCGGTGTAACGCATGGCAGCGGCGGAGTCACCGTCGATAGACCCGAAGTTTCCCTGACCGTCCACCAGTGGGTAGCGCAGGGAAAAGTCCTGTGCCATCCGAACAATGGTGTCGTAGACCGCAGAGTCGCCGTGGGGGTGGTATTTACCAATAACGTCACCCACGACCCGCGCCGACTTTTTATAGCCCTTGTTCCAGTCGTTATTGAGCTCGTTCATCGCAAACAGCACCCTGCGGTGCACGGGCTTCAGCCCGTCGCGGACGTCAGGCAGCGCCCGGCCCACAATGACGCTCATGGCGTAATCCATGTACGACTGTTTCAGCTCATCTTCGATATTGACGGGGAGGATTTCCCGCGCCATTTCCTGCGGATTTTCTGCCATACGGGCTACTTAACTCGGCCTCGTGATTGGGCCGATACAGGCCCAGATACGTAATGTTGGAGTGTATCAAATCTCGCCGCCCCAAGCGAGTTTTTGCAGCGCGAATTGGGCGCTTTACTAGCGCCAGCCACTGTATACTTGAGGATCTGTTCGAGGAATCTCCATGCCCGATTTTGACACGGTGCTTCACCCTGATTTTCTGGTGCCAATCGTACCAAAACGCGAGGTCATCACCGGCCACAGCGTGGCAGTAAAGGCGGGGCAAATCGCCGCGATTTTGCCGCGGGCGCAAGCTGAAAATGTTGTCGGGGCGGAGCATGTCGAACTGCCCAATTGCGCAGTAATGCCCGGACTGATCAATCTGCATTGTCATGCCGCCATGTCGTTACTCAGAGGCTACGCCGACGATCTGTCCCTGATGACATGGCTGCAGCGGTACATCTGGCCTACGGAGCGCCACTTCATCAGCCAGGAATTTGTTCGCGACGGCTCGGAACTCGCCATCGCCGACCTGTTGATGGGCGGCACTACCACCGTCGCTGATCACTATTTTTTCCCGGAGGTGACGGCCGAAGCGGTGGACCAGAGTGGTCTGCGAGCATTACTGACTTTTCCTGTGATCGACGTTGAAACAGCGTGGGCGCGCGACGCAGAAACGTGCATTAATCGTGGCCTCGCGCTACGCGACCAGTACCGAGACCATGATCGGATTGAGGTGGGTTTTGGTCCTCATTCAACCTATATGGTGAGTGAACAAACGCTCTCGCGGGTGGCAATGCTGGCAGAAGAGCTCGACGCTCCGATACAGATTCATCTCCACGAGACCCGTGAGGAAGTGCTGGGCTCAGTAGAGCGCTCGGGAATGCGCCCCATCGATTTTCTGGAGCAACGGGGCCTATTGGGTCCACGCACACAATGCGTCCACATGACGGCATTGGGGGAACAGGATATCGAGACGGTCGCTACCCATGGCGCCCACGTAGTGCACTGCCCACGCTCCAATCTGAAATTAGGTACCGGCATCTGTCCGGTCCAAAAGCTCCTCGACCGGGGCATTAATGTCGCGATCGGCACTGATGGTGCGGCGAGCAACAACCGGCTGAATATGCTGAATGAATTACAGACCGCGTCGCTGATTGCTAAAACACAGCACGGCGATCCCAAGGCGGTGGACGCCTGGACGGCTTTGGAAATGTCGACATTGCACGGTGCTCGCGCGCTGGGACAGGCCGACCGCCTGGGAAGCATTGAGGTGGGTAAGGCCGCCGACCTGATCGCGGTGGATTTGTCGGGGGTGCAATACTTGCCGCGTCATGATCTCGCCTCAAGCCTTGTTTACGCGACCAGTGGCAGCGAGGTGCGCTGGAGCTGGGTGGCGGGCAAGCCCCTCGTGAGCGAAGGCACATTGCAAACACTCGACTACACTGACCTGACCGCGCGAGCTGGCCGCTGGTCCGAGCAACTCGGCGCCTTCCGACAAACACTGGAGCTCTGACACGATGCAGACTGATGACAACGTGGATCAAGACGAAATTGCTAAGTTTGAAAAGCTGGCTTCCCGCTGGTGGGATCCGAACAGCGAATTCAAACCGCTACACGACATTAATCCACTCCGCGCAGGCTGGATTGACCAGCACGCCGATGTAAACGGCAAATCCGTTTTGGACGTCGGCTGCGGGGGTGGCTTGCTCTGCGAGGCACTGGCGCACCGGGGAGCTACCGTCACCGGAATCGACATGGGCGAAGCGCCACTGTCTGTGGCGCGCCTCCACCAGCTGGAGAGCGGCGTCGAGGTGGACTATGTGCGCAGCACTGCGGAGACATTGGCTGCGCAGAGAACCGGTGAATTCGCCGTTGTGACCTGCCTTGAGATGCTGGAGCATGTGCCCGACCCCTCCACCGTTATCCAGGCCTGCGCTGATTTATGTCAACCGGGCGGCGACCTGTTTTTTTCCACTATCAACCGCAATCCCAAATCATTTCTTTTTGCGATTGTCGGTGCCGAATACATCCTCAACCTGCTCCCGCGGGGCACCCACGAATACGACAAGCTGATTAAGCCGTCGGAACTAGCCCGATGGATTCGTGCTGCTGGTCTGGAAATGCAGGAGATGATGGGCATGACCTATAACCCGCTCACCAAGCGCTACCGACTGACGCCAGGCGATGTCTCGGTGAACTATCTGATCCGGGCGAAAAAACCGTGACACGCTCCGACTCAGGGGCCCGCGGGGTGCTGTTCGATCTGGATGGCACCTTGATCCATACCGCTCCCGAGTTCATCCATATTGGACTGCAATTGCGGGAGGAGGCGGGTCTGCCGCCTATTTCAGATGACGAGATCTGGCGTAGCGTATCCGACGGTGCCCTTGGCATGGTGCAGGCCGCACTAGAGATATCTTCCACCGATCCCGCATTTGAAAAGTGGCGGCAACGATTCCTGACACTATATGAGGCCGGTCTGGGGCAGCTGAGTGCCCCCTACCCCGGGTTGACTGCATTGATTGCCCGCCTTCACCAGATGGCTGTGCGCTGGGGTGTGGTAACCAACAAACTGGAGCGCTTCGCTCGCCCTCTCATGGCGCAGATGCCTTTCAGCCCTCCTCCCCATGCGCTCATTACTCCAGACCATGTCACCCTGCCGAAACCTGACCCCGAGTCTGTGCTGCTTGCCTGCCGGCAACTGGATTGCGCTCCATCGGAGACGCTATTTATTGGCGATCATCTGCGCGATATAGAGGCCGGTCGCGCGGCCGGCTGCCGCACAATCGCGGCGGCCTATGGCTACCTTGCAAAAGGGGAATCAGCGACTCAATGGCAGGCCGATAGAGTGGTGCACAGCAGCACGGAATTGGCCGCAGTGATCGAGGAGATGCTGTCTTGAGCTTTATCCCGCAAGACTGGCAGCCCGCAGCAGATGAACTGTCTGGCAAGGCAGTGCTCGTTACCGGAGCCAATCGTGGCATTGGACGAGCCGTGGCCTTGGCCTGCGCACAGCGAGGCGCTGAGGTATTACTACTGGGGCGCGACGAGGCTGCGCTCGAAAGCGTTTATGACGAGATCACCGCGGCGAAACTCAAAACCCCCGGGCTGATTCCCCTCGATCTTAACAGCGGCGATCCCGCTCTTTATGAGACCCTGGTCGGCGAACTCACCGCGGCAGGAGTGGTATTGGACGGTCTGGTCCACAACGCAAGCGTTTTAGGTGAGCGACGTGCACTTGCACAAACTTCACCACAAAGTTGGCAGGAAGTGCTGCAGGTGAATATCACTTCGGTGTTTCTATTGACCCGCGCGCTGATGCCGCTAATGGAGGCCGCACCATCGGCTTCGGTGATACTCACCAGTTCCGGAGTCGGCCGACGAGGCAAAGCCTACTGGGGAGCCTACGCCGTCTCGAAATTTGCCACTGAGGGTTACATGCAGGTACTCGCCGATGAACTGGGATCCACCAGCTCTGTGCGCGTGAACAGTCTGAATCCGGGCGCGGTGAATACCCGCATGCGACGGTTGGCTTATCCTGCTGAGCCTCCCGGCACTAACCCTGAGCCTTCGGAGCTCACCGACCGCTGGGTTTATCTATTGAGCGATGCGAGCCGTGAACTGAATGGCAAAGCCCTTGACGCTCAGGGCTGATCAGGCATTGCGGCGTTTACCGCGGCCCACCGCTCGCTGACCTTTATTCGCCAGACGCTGACGGCGCTCAAGTTCTTTTTTGGAGAGTGCGGCGGCCTTTTTACCTGGTAGGCCCGCCATCTGATAGACGACATCGACATCCCGCTGCGGCAACTCCATCCATTGCCCTTTTTTTAGCTTGGAGGGCAAAAATACTTCACCGTAACGAACGCGCTTCAGGCGCGACACCGTTAACCCCTGAGATTCCCAGAGGCGCCGGACCTCGCGATTACGCCCACCCATCAGCACAACATAAAAGAAACGATTGATGCCGTCACCGCCACCTTCTCTAATATCGGTGAAGCGGGCAGGGCCATCATCGAGTTCAACACCCTGCTTTAAACGCTCCAGCAGCGGTTCATCGACTCTACCCATCACACGGACCAGATACTCGCGCTCGATGGCGCTCGATGGATGCATCAGGGCGTTGGCCAAGGCACCATCGGTCGTAAACAGCAACACGCCAGAGGTATTGAAATCGAGACGCCCCACCGAAATCCAGCGGCCGCTCTTGAGAGCAGGTAACCGCTCGAACACCGTCTTTCGGCCCTCGGGGTCATTACGCGAACAAACCTCGCGGACGGGCTTGTGATACAGCAGCACACGAACCCGCGTGCCCTCCTCGAGCTCCACGGCTTTGCCATCGAGTCTCACAGACTGCCCCGGTCGAACACGATCTCCAAGCCGAGCTAAGGTGCCGTCTAGTGTGAGTCGCCCTTCCTCGATCCAACGCTCCATTTTGCGCCGTGAGCCCAGCCCGAGGTTAGCCAATACCTTATGAAGCTTTTCGCCCTTGACCTCATCCGCAGCAGGTTCGTCAGGGCGACTGGGTGTCTTGCTCGCCATCATCGGCTCTCTCTGCTTCATGTGTTTTGACTTCATCCGCATCAGCGTCACCATCCATCGACACACGTTCGGCATCGACCCCTTCGGCAGCCGATTCATCATTGCCAGGGGCTTCTGCTGCAGCCTCGGGAAGCTCTAACGCCAATTCACCGGAGAGATTATCGAGTTCCTTGATCTCCGCCAGCGGCGGTAGCTGATCAAGAGATTGTAAATTGAAGTAATCGAGAAACTGTCTGGTGGTCGCGTACATCGCGGGCCGCCCCGGTACGTCACGGTGCCCCACTACTCTCACCCACTCACGCTCCAGAAGGGTTTTTACGATATTCGTGCTAACCGCCACACCGCGTATCTCCTCAATCTCCCCTCGAGTGATGGGCTGACGATAAGCAATCAGTGAGAGCGTCTCCATCAGCGCACGGGAATACCGCGCGGGACGCTCCTGCCATAGGCGACCCACCCAGGCCGCCAAATTCTGTCGCACCTGAAACCGATATCCCGAGGCCACCTGCACGAGCTCATAACCTCGATCCTCGCAACGCTCCTCCACCATTTTGATCGCGGCGCGAATATCTTCTTTGGCAGGGCGCTCGTCCTCCTCGAACAGCAGTATCATTCTCTGCACGGACAGCGGCTCTCCTGCCGCCAGCAGCGCACCTTCCAAGATCTGCACCAATCCCGCTTCCATGTTTACTCCGACTTCGCCTTTATGTGGATGGGACCAAAACCTTCCGTTTGGACCAGCTCGATCAGGGACTCCTTCATCAGCTCCATGAGCGCCAGAAATGTGACGACGACACCCAGACGCCCCTCCTCCGGCTTGAACAGTGAGACGAACGGTACGAAGCCGCCCTGATTTAAGGTCTCCAGCACCTGGGACATCCGCTCACGAGTGGAAAGTGACTCCATCTGGATCTGATGGCTTGCGTACATCTCTGCGCGCCGCAGAACTTCGCCCAGCGCCAGGAATACTTCACGCATATCCACTTCGGGCAATGGCCGCTCTATATGCAGATCGGGGGGAGCCGCTGACGCCTGCCACACTTCCCGCTCCAATCGCGGCATCGCCTCGAGATCCTCGGCCGCCTTTTTAAAACGCTCGTACTCCTGCAGTCGACGCACAAGATTGGCTCGAGGGTCTTCCTCTTCATCCTCGGCCTCACCCGATCGCGGCAGTAACATGCGCGATTTGATTTCCGCCAGCATGGCGGCCATCAGGAGATACTCGGCGGCAAGCTCGAACTGCATCGCATCCATCAATTCGACGTAGCGCATGTACTGCTCGGTGATCTGGGCGACGTCAATATCAAGAATATCCAGATTTTGACGACGGATCAGATACAGCAGCAGATCGAGAGGCCCCTCAAAGGCATCGAGAAACACCTCGAGCGCCTGAGGCGGAATGTACAGATCTTTTGGAAGCTCAGTAACCGCCTCACCGCGAACCATGGCAAAAGGCATCTCTCCCTGCTCGGGTCGCAAAGACGCCTGCTCTGCCTCGGTAACAGCATCACCGGGAGTGGCTTGAGCACCTTCCTGCGCAGTATTTTCAACGGAACTGGTCACTGAGAAAGTATACCCTCAGGCAACCTCAAAGTCGCTGACGTCTCCAACACCGCGCCTCAAAATCAGCGGTGCCGGTCCGGTCAAATCAATGACGCTGCTGGGCTCTAGGCCACAGAAGCCACCGTCGATCACCAAATCCACTTCATACTCAAGCTGGTCACGAATATCATGGGGGTCCGTCATCGGATAATCATTTCCTGGCAACGCGAGTGTAGCGCTCATCAGGGGCTCATCGAGTGCCCGCAACAATGACTGTGGAATCGGATGGTCCGGTACGCGCAAGCCGATGGTTTTTCGCTTCGGCTGCACCAGTCTCTTTGGCACATCTCGCGTTGCTTCGAGAATGAAGGTGTAGGGGCCGGGCGTGGCATGGCGCAGCAGTCGATACGCCGTATTGTCGACCCGGGCATATGTGCCCAGCTCAGATAAATCGCGACAAACCAGCGTGAAGTTGTGGTCGTCACGCAGCGCCCGAATACGTCGAATTCGCTCCATCGCTTTTTTATTGCCTAACTGACAACCCAGCGCATAGGCAGAGTCAGTCGGGTATACCGCCACACCGCCACCCTGAATAATATCGACCGCCCGCTGAATCAGTCTGGGCTGGGGAGTTTCGGGATGAATGGCAAAAAACTGGCTCACAGCCTCTCCCACACCCCAAAGCCCTCTGGGATGTGAGCGGTGTCGATACCCAATCTCGCACCGTAAGTCGTGTCCCGATGAAAATCCGAGCCCACCGAGACGCGCAGGTCGTGCTCTTTCACCAAGCGCCATAGCGTGTCGGTATCGCCGGGCCTGGGGCGGCCATTAATGACCTCAATAGCGTCACCACCTGCGTCCGCGAATGCGCGTGTCAGCGCCCGCAGCCGAGTTGCGGTCATTTTATAATCGAGTGGATGGGCCAGTACCGCTATTCCTCCCGCGCCACGGATGGTGACCACCGTCTCCTCCAGAGTCGGCCACAACATCGATATGTCTCCCGGTTTGCCGCGCCCCAGAAAACGCTTGAATGCCACAGCCTCGCTCTCGACATGCCCCGCTAGCACCATCCAGCGCGCAAAGTGCGGCCGCCCTATCTGCCCCCCCTCCGCCACCGCCAACGCGCCGGCCAATGCGCCGGGCATATCGGCACGCTCCAGTTTGTGGGCGATCTTCTCGGCGCGATCCATACGGGCTTGATTGAGCCTTTCCAGATGTGCGGTCAGGGCGGGCGCGCGAGGGTCGAAACCGAGTCCCACCACGTGAATACCGACCCGACCCCATTGACATGAGAGCTCGACACCGCTGATCAATTCAAGATTTTCAGGCACCGCAGATGCGACGCTAAGATACCCGGCAATCGTGTCGTGATCCGTGAGTGAGAGGCGCGTAACACCCTCTCGCGCCGCACGATCGACCAATTCGCTTGGACTCAGGGCGCCATCAGAAGCGGCACTATGTGTGTGGAAGTCAATCAAGGCAATCTCTACACTGCGCCCGAGTCAGGTAAGTCACCGCCCGAGCTGAGAAGAATCGGCGGATTGTCTACCATAGTAGGGACGATAGCGAGCGCCGCGGCGCGGGATCAGGCCAATCCATGAGACAACTGTTGGAATTTCTGCCTCTGGTGCTTTTTTTCGGCGCCTATCAGATGAACGGTGACACCGTGGCCGTCGGTAATTGGTCCCATACCTTTGATGGTATTTTCAGTGCCACAGCAGTGTTGATGGTCAGCACCGTTGTCGTGTGGTTGCTTTGCTCTGCACTGGCGAAAAAAAACGACCGACGCATGATGTGGATGGCCGTTGCCGTGGTGATTTTCGGGGCTGCAACGCTGATTCTGAGGGACCAGCGTTTTATCCAATGGAAGCCAACGGTGTTCAACTGGGTGCTCGCGGCGGTCTTTCTGGGTTCACAGTACATTGGCGAACGCAATCTCCTCCAGCGACTGCTGGGTAGTCAGCTATCACTGACGCGCAAGGTGTGGTCTCGACTCAATGTACTGTGGATCGGCAACTTTACTCTGGTCGGCGCCCTGAATCTTTTCGTCGCCTACCAATATGAGGAGGCCTTCTGGGTGTCCTATAAGCTTTACTCCAGCATTGGCTTCACCGTCATATTGATGCTTTTGACAATAGTGATCGTCGCTCCTCATTTAAAAGATCAGGATACCGCCGACGGAGATCACGAACCCGCAGGAGGGTCACAATGAGGCTCCGCTTGGCAAATACAGTGCGCTCGTTGCGAGTCTTAATGTTGCCTGTTGTGCTACTGGCTCACTCGACAGGCATGGCTCAGGAAACGCAGTACATCAGCGATATAGTGCTTGTGCCCGTCCGCAGTGGCGCCGGTGCCGACTATCGTATTGTGAACCGCGGGCTGCCGTCTGGTACTGCATTGCTGGTGTTTGCTCAGAGTGATGATGGCGAGTGGGCAGAGATTGAAACCCGCGGCGGAACCCGCGGCTGGATCCCCTCACAGTATCTGCAGCAGGAGCCCCCGGCAGCCCTATTAATCAACGACCTGCGAGTTGAGCTCGAACAGGCGAGAGCTGAGCGCGATCGTGTGGTCAGTCAGCTCAACCAGAGTTCTACTGAAGTGGATGAAGCCGACGAGACGATCATCGGCTTGACGACAACAATAGAGCAGACTCAGGCAGAGTTGACTGAGATCAAGCGCGTCTCGGCGGCCGCGCTGGATCTTGACCTGATGAATCAGCAGCTGGTTGCAGAGCTTGAGTCCGGACGCTCGAGTGCGGATCTGTTGAGATTGGAGAATGTGCGTCTCAGGGAGCGGATCGCCAACAATCAGATGTTAGATGGGGCGCTGGCCGTTCTGCTGGGCGTGATTCTGGCGGTCGTCGCACCTCGACTGTGGCCGAGGAAGAAGCGACCGGATGGATGGTCATGAAAAAGGAGATCAGCATGACGAGATGTACAATTTTTTTGCGGCAAATGGGGATTGCTTTGGCAGTCGCTGTGCTGGCTGTGTCGTTGGGCCTACAAAGCGCGTGGGGCGACGACAAGACCGAAAACCCCAAGGTTTTGATGGTGACCACCGACGGCGAGATAACGATCGAGTTATTTGCGGACAAATCCCCCATCACCGTTGAGAATTTTCTGCGTTACGTCGAAGACGGCCATTATGAGGGCACCGTGTTTCACCGTGTGATATCCAACTTTATGATTCAGGGAGGGGGTTTTACTGCCGAACTCACCGAGAAGCCTACTCGAGGGCCGATCGTCAATGAGTCCGTCAACAAGCTCCACAATACCCGCGGGACCTTGGCCATGGCGCGAACCAGCGATCCTGACTCGGCTTCTGCCCAGTTTTTCATTAACCAGCGCAGTAACCTGAGGTTGGATTGGTCCGGGGGAAAGGATGGCTATACCGTATTTGGCGAAGTCATAGACGGTATGCAGGTGGTCGACATTATTTCGCTATCGGATACCGGCACCGCGCGAGCACAGACGACGCAAGGGCCAACCAACTTTGAAGATGTGCCGATCAAACCCGTCGTGATTCTCTCTATTAGCCGACTGAACCCGTGATCCAGCTCAGCATTAATCTCAACAAGATTGCGCTCATACGAAATTCACGGGATACCCACCAACCCGACCCCTGCGAATTCGCTGCAGCCGTGCTGAACGCGGGGGCGCACGGCGTCACGGTTCACCCACGACCGGATCAGCGTCATATTCGCGCTGACGACTGTGTTCGCCTCAAAGAGACAGGCCTTGGCCTCTTCAGCGAGAACCGCTCCGGGAAGAGCAAGCCAGCTGGGATCGAATTCAACATCGAAGGCAATCCGTTTGCGGCACCGCAAGCCTCAACCCGCACCTTGGTGGGCGATTATCCGGGCTTTATGCAATTGGTAGAGCGCGTTCGGCCCGAGCAAGTCACACTGGTGCCTGATGGTGACGAACAGCTGACGTCCGACCACGGCTTTGACCTGGATCATGACGGTGAGCGCCTCGAACCTGTCATACAACGACTTAAGTCTTGGGGCTGTCGGGTTAGCCTGTTCATGGACCCGGTACCTCAACAAATAGAGCAGGTGCGCGCACTGGGTGCCGATCGAATTGAACTCTACACCGAGACTTATGCTCAAGCGCATGCGCGCGGCGATTTTGCTGCCGTCCTGTCGCGGTTTCAGGACGCTGCATCCGTGGCTACCGCCCATGGAATTGGAATCAATGCAGGCCACGACCTGAACCTACATAATTTGCAAGACTTCCGGATACATAACCTGATGGAGGTCTCCATTGGTCATGCATTCACTATCGACGCGCTCCGCTTTGGTGTCCCGGAAACGGTACGTCGGTACCTCGATGTGCTGAACTCCGCATAACGTTCGATTGCGTTAACGAGCATCTCCTTTGAGCCAATTGGTCGATGACGAACCTCCGTACCTGGTCCCTCATTCACAGGAGCCGATCCGGCTGCTTTACCGCGATCCCCATTTACTCATTGTGGACAAACCCACATTGTTGCTGAGCGTACCTGGCCGACACCCGAAGAACCGGGATTGTTTGCTTGATCGACTGAGCATGCGCTACCCGGGGGTCTCTGCAGTGCACCGTCTGGACTTGGATACATCAGGTGTCATGGTCGTCCCCCGCGATCGTGAGGCGCTGTCCAAACTTGCCCGACAATTTCAGGAGCGCCATGTCGCCAAGACCTATCTTGCGCGTGTTGCGGGGGAGGTCACCGAAGACACGGGGGAAATCGACCTGCCGCTGGCCGCCGATTGGCCCAACCGACCCAAACAGAAAGTGTGCTTTGACTCTGGAAAAGCTGCGCTGACCCGTTGGCAAGTGCTCAGTCGAGATCGGGACACTTCGCTGTTGGCGCTGACACCGGTGACAGGACGCTCTCATCAGCTACGTATTCACATGAGAGAAATGGGACACCCCATTCTTGGGTGTGACTTCTATGCCCCCGACGCGGTATTGGGTGCTGCTGCCCGCCTGCTACTCCACGCAACCCGCATTGCATTCAGACACCCCTTATCCGGGCAGACCCTGATCGCTCATTCGCCCGCTCCCGCCGACTTCTATCGCGACTCATATCGCGACTAAGTTGTCATTCCGGCCTGTGACCCATATGCATTACCATGCGTTGTCGTATTCTGGGGAGATCACCGTGGTTTCTCTCAATCAAGCTGGTCCGGAAAAAGTCATCGTGGTCAAACCCAACCACTCGGCCACCTGGCGCCAGAACCTGTGGTTGTTGGCGGCGCTCGCAGTCCCCTCACTCGGGGCGGGCATCGCCTTCGCATTACTCGGCGCCTGGCCCATTTTGCCATTGGCCGGGCTAGAACTGACGGCACTCGCTGCCGCGCTGTATTGGGTGAATTGGAAGCTGGAATATCGACACGTCATCCGGCTGACGGATGAGTTGATCACCGTCGATAAAGGTTACTTTGTCCCAAAACGAAGCTGGCACTTTACGCGCGAAGAATCTGCCCTGCGCGTTGTACCGGAGCATCACCATTGGCAGGGCCCGGAGTTATCGGTTCACGATCGCCTATCGGAAACCCGCATCGGTGAATTTCTGAATCGCGAAGAAACACTGCAGTTACTGGGACTTTTGCGGCAAGAGCTACGCATTCGAACCCATAGCAGCGACAGCTCTATTAAGGTCTAAGTCGATGACAAATCAGGACACTGCTACACGCAGCAATGGAGGGGGTGAAAAAGTAGGCTTCATTTCCCTCGGCTGTCCAAAAGCCCTAGTGGACTCTGAGCGTATCCTGACCCAGCTGCGTATCGAGGGCTACCAAATCACCCCGCATTACGAGGATGCAGGGGTTGTGATTGTCAACACTTGCGGCTTCATTGACGCCGCCAAGGAAGAGAGCCTTGAGGCGATCGGAGAAGCGATCAGGGAAAACGGCCGCGTGCTGGTGACCGGATGCATGGGGCGGGGCGAAGATGCCGAAGCAATCCGCGCCCGCCACCCCAAAATACTCGGCATTAGTGGCCCTGCCGCGTATGAGGAGGTACTGGGGACTGTGCGTGAGGTGCTGCCGCATCGACACCAGCCTGATCCCCTGGTGGATTTGATTCCCGCACAGGGCGTGAAGTTGACGCCCCGACATTATGCATATTTGAAGATTAGCGAGGGCTGCAATCATCGTTGCCGCTTCTGCATCATTCCGAGTATTCGCGGCGATCTTGTCAGTCGACCGATCGGTTCTGTGATGGATGAAGCAGAGGGCCTGGCACGGGCTGGCGTTCGGGAACTACTCGTAGTGAGTCAGGACACCAGTGCTTACGGCGTGGATCTTAAATATCAGACAGACTTTTGGCAGGGACGGCCTCTAAAAAGCAATCTACACAGTCTGGCATCGGCGCTGTCAGAGCTGGGCATCTGGATACGCCTGCACTACGTCTACCCCTACCCCCACGTCGACGCACTCATCCCGATGATGGCAGCGGGGGATCTACTCCCTTACATCGATATGCCACTGCAACACGGTGCGCCCAGCGTGCTGCAACGGATGAAGCGTCCTGCGGCGGCAGAAAAAACTCTTGACCGTATTGCCCAGTGGCGAGATCTCTGCCCGGAATTGACGATCCGCTCGACCTTCATCGTTGGCTACCCCGGAGAGACCGAGGCCGAGTTTGAAGCATTGCTTGAATTTATCGAGGCTGCGCAACTCGATCGCGTGGGCTGCTTTCAGTATTCGGCCGTAAAAGGCGCCGAAGCGAATTCACTCCCAGATCCCGTGCCTGAGCAAGTCAAAGCAGACCGTTGGCAGCAATTTATGGCGCTCCAGCAAGGCATCAGTGCGCGCAAACTGCAGCAGAAAGTGGGTACGATGCAGACGATTCTGATCGATACCGTATCGGATGAGGGCGCGACGGGCCGAACCTGCGCCGATGCGCCTGAAATCGATGGCGTGGTGCACCTGCCTGGCGTCACCGAATTTCAACCGGGAGAATGGGTGCAAGCAGAGATCACCGCAGCGGATGACTACGACCTCTGGGTGTCATGAGTGCCGTCCCGCACAAATGAATATTATTCTGCTCCAGCCCGATGACTGGTTAAACGACACTACGGTGGTGCTCGCGGACCGACGCTATCGACATTTACGCGGCGTGCTCAAAGCTGCGGTCGGGGATTCTCTCAGAGTGGGCTTGTTGGGCGGACAATCCGGCAGCGGCATCGTGGTCGCATTGAGCGATACCGAGGCTCACCTCGAGATCCAGCTTGCGGATTCACCTCCGGCCCGACATCCCAGAGACCTTGTTCTGGCCCTGCCTCGCCCCAAAATGCTCCGGCGGGTGTTTCGCACGGTGGCCGAGATGGGTGTGTCTCATGTCCATGTGATTCACAGCGCTCGAGTTGAGAAAAGCTTCTGGCAGAGCCCCTTGTTACGACCTGATCGGATCAACGCTGCATTGTTGGCCGGACTCGAGCGCGCGGGCGATACCGTGCTACCAGAGGTGCACCTGCACACGCGTTTCAAACCCTTCGTTGAAGACCGTTTACCAGAATTGATGGCAACGCAAACGTGCTGGATCGCTCATCCCGGCGCACAGACCGGGCTCAGCGGGCAAGTAGGCGAAGGCCTCATTATGCTCGGCCCAGAAGGTGGCTTTGTGCCTTTTGAAGTGGATCTTGCG
The DNA here is from genome assembly GCA_938085095.1 of uncultured Luminiphilus sp. Taxonomy (GTDB): domain Bacteria; phylum Pseudomonadota; class Gammaproteobacteria; order Pseudomonadales; family Halieaceae; genus Luminiphilus. The sequence continues at coordinate 28,421 of CALKEI010000135.1, forward strand.
CAATCTGTGGGCGCCCTTCCAGTCCATCTGGGCAAACGTACCCTGAGTGTCGATACAGCTGTGGTGGCGGCGCTCAGTCAGTCACTGGCCGGCACAGATAGCTAAGCCGTCCCTGCCGAGACTCCCGAGCCAATCGGGCACGCGACACCCGTGCCGCCCATGCCGCAATACCCTGCGGGATTTTTATGCAGGTACTGCTGATGATAATCCTCGGCAAAATAAAAGGTCGGCGCGGGCAAGACTTCGGTAGTGATTTCGCCATGACCAGCCGCTGCCAGCCGCGACTGGTAGGCATCAAGGCTCGCAGCGGCCGCGGCCTGCTGCGCCTCGCTGTGGTAGTAGATACCGGATCGGTACTGCGTGCCTATATCATTGCCCTGCCGCATTCCCTGAGTGGGGTTATGATTTTCCCAAAACGCTTTGAGCAGCGCGGCGTAAGACAGTGCCGTCGGATCAAATATAATTTGTACAACTTCGTTGTGCCCAGTTTGACCTGAGCAAACCTCGCGATAAGTTGGGTTGGGCGTTATTCCCGCTGCATAGCCTACTGCCGTGCTGGTCACTCCGGAGAGTTGCCAGAACAATCGCTCTACCCCCCAGAAGCAACCCATCCCAAACAAGGCCTGCTCACAGTGCGCCGCGAAGGGGGGTAACAGCGGTGTTCCCAGCACCGCATGCCGATCCGCGACGGGCATCGCGGCGTCGCGCCCCGGTAAGGCGCTGGCGACATCGGGGAGTGCGGGCTTACGGCGAATGTCCATCCATTTCATCCTCTTTTTCCTCTCAAACGAGCTTGGTGGCGTTCCTAGCCTTATTTTTGTCATAATAGCCGGCTATTTTGATGACTGACAGTGAATCCCGCCCGGGGTGTGAGGTTGCCCACCACGCAACCGCCCGACAACACAGCCTGCTGATGCAGGTGGCGGGGGAGGACCAAACATGACACACAACAAACGCGAACCCTTCAAAGCAAGCGATTTTTCTAGCCGTAAACTGATGGAATTGGTTAGTGGCGAAGCGGCCAATGACCGAGTCTCTCTCGATCAGGAAGCCCTTGACGCCGTGGTCTCTGAGCTCGCTAGCCGACGCCACTACCTCCGCGAGCTTCGCGATCGCGGTTTACTCGCGCCCCGCGCGTCCTAGGCTTCACATCTCTAAGGATCTTGGCCGTCCCCAATCGGGCGACGTCGCGGCCTTTCTCGGCAAGACCCGGGCCATTCAAGCGATTACCCGCCGGCAGGCACGATTAATTTTCGCCCTTGACGCCACAGCCAGCCGTGAAGCGACCTGGGAACAGGCCAGAAAGCTTCATGGCGAACTGTTCGACGCTGCTTCCACAGCGACCTCGCTCGCCGTTCAGCTTTGCTATTACCGAGGACTAGGGGAATTTAGATCCAGTCGATGGCTGACCGAGCCTGGCGCGTTGCTCGACCAGATGAGCCGAGTCACCTGCGGAGCAGGTATTACACAGATCGGCAGAGTGCTGACTCACGCACTCGAAACAGGGTCCGCGACTCACCCGATTCGCGCTGTCATTTTCGTTGGTGACGCCTGCGAAGAATCCCCCGAAGCCCTCCTGTCCATTGCAGGCCAGTGCGGCGTAAAAAAAATACCGCTATTCTTGTTTCAGGAGGGAGGTGACCCCGCCACCCACGCTGTTTTTCAGCGGATGGCAACATTGAGTGGTGGTGCCACGGTGCCTTTTGACGCCGGCAGCGCTGAGCACCTGCGGTTACTATTGGGTGCCGTCGCACGGTTTGCCCGCGGCGGCCTCAAAGCACTGTCTCGGGCCGACAACGCGGGTGATCGGCTCCTGCTGGAGCAGCTCGAAAAGAATCCGTAGGGCCCGATTAAAACCGATATCATGTGCATCGCCGTCCAAGCCACACAGGAGCCGTTACTGCCGTGCCTCGAATCATCCTCCTACTCGCCGTCGCACTGACGCTGGTCATTTTGATCCGACGCGCACAGCGGCAACCACCGCACAAGCGGCGCAGCGCCTATCTGCAGATTATTCTCGGAAGCGCCGTGATCGGGGTGGTGATTCTGACGCTGATGGGAAAAATGCACTGGATCGGCGCAGCACTGACCGGACTGCTGGTAGTGGCAAGACAGATGCTCCCCCTTCTTATTCGTTTCCTGCCGATGCTGGGGAATCTCGGAGGGGGCGGCGCCAGCGCTGCAGGGAAGCAGTCAGAGGTGACCTCTCGCATTCTGAAGATGACGCTAGATCACGACAGTGGCGATCTCAGTGGAATGATATTAGAGGGCCCCTATCAGGACTGGTTGCTGCATGAGCTTGACCGACAACAACTTGATGAATTGATGGCCTTCTGCCAACACGAAGATGCCGACTCGGTGCAGTTGCTCGCCAGCTACCTTGAGCAACGCTTTCCCGGCGAAGCTGACCATAGCGAACACCAAGACCAGTCAGCCACTACTCAAGCCTCCGGCCTGACCCGAGCGGAAGCCCTCGCTTTGCTCGGACTCGAAGATGACGCCAGTAACGAGGACATCGTATCGGCACATCGCACCTTGATCCAAAAGCTACATCCGGATCGAGGGGGAAATGACTATCTGGCGGCAAAAATTAACGAAGCCAAGGATTTTTTGCTCAATTGAACTATCGCAGGTTCCCGCAGCCTGAAGTCAGGTGATCAAAGAAATCGTCAGGAGGGCCATAAGATATGAGCGGCGCATTCATCATTCGAAATCAGCTGGGGCATTACTGGGGGAAATCGGGCGGTTGGGTCAAAGGGGGTCGGGCCAGTCAGGTGGCGTGCTGGACACACCGCGACGAGGCCGTGAACACCCTTTTTGAACTGGGCTCCAAAGAAACAGATCTGCGTGGCGAGATTCTGCTTGCCGAAACTGAGGGCAAGCAACCGAAAAACCTTGAAGTCAGTCGACACCCCGTTCCCAAGCCCGATGGGGAAAAAGACCTTGAAACGGACGAAGACGACCCCATTGATTAAGCTACGAGGCGCTTTTTGAGGGAGCGAAAAATATGAGGATTTTGTTGTTTCTCGGCACCAATATCGCCGTTCTGGTGCTGGTCAGCATGATATTTAATTTGCTCGGACTTGAGGGCATTCTCGCCAATAACGGCGTAGATCTTAACCTCGGCAGTCTGCTGATTTTTTGTGCGCTATTCGGAATGAGTGGCTCCCTGATATCGCTTTTTTTATCCAAATTCATGGCGAAACGAGGCACTGGCACACAGATTATCGAGACACCCCGTAACCGAGACGAGCAGTGGCTGGTCGATACAGTCAAATCACTCGCTGAGGATGCCGGCATCGGCATGCCTGAAGTCGGTATTTTTCCCTCGGACGCGGCCAATGCCTTTGCTACCGGATGGAATCGAAACAACGCACTGGTTGCGGTCAGTAGCGGACTGTTGAGACGCTTCGAGGAGCGCGAAGCACGCGCCGTACTGGCTCACGAAATCGGCCATGTTGCCAACGGCGACATGATCACACTCTCACTGATTCAGGGTGTAGTGAATACGTTCGTCATGTTTTTCGCCCGCATCATTGGGCACACCGTTGACCGGGTCGTGTTCAAGACGCAGCGCGGCTACGGTATCGGCTATTTTATCGTAACGATTGTTGCTGAGATTATTTTAGGGATCCTCGCAAGCATGATCGTAATGTGGTTCTCGCGCTATCGGGAATATCGGGCCGACGCCGCCGGGGCACAGTTCGCCGGGAGTGCCGGTATGATTGCCGCCCTGCAACGGCTGAAAGCCGAACAGGGTTTGCCACAAGATTTACCGGGTGAGATGACGGCGTTCGGCATCCGGTCTCAGACCGGCTCCGGATTTGCCGCGCTATTGCGCTCCCACCCACCCCTCGACGATCGTATTTTGGCGCTGCAGAAAGGATGAAGGCGGGAGGACTGTTCCGCGCCTGCCTCGGTGCGGTCCTGTTTTGTTGGCAGGGACTGCCGCTGTCTGCAACAGAAGCGCCTGATTACCTCAGCTTCTCCACAGACGATGAAGCCAACACAACCGAAGTCTTTCAACTGGCCAGTCCGGCTGTCGTATTCGTGACCTCAAGCGAGCTGAGGCGGCAGCGCTTCACCCGAAACGTGATGGAGATTCCCCGAGGTGCCGGCTCCGGATTTATCTGGGACGCCGACTCCGGTCTGGTCGTCACCAACTACCACGTCGTCGCGGGTGCCGACCGGCTGACGATTACCTTAGAAGACGAGCAGGCATTTCAGGCTGAGGTGGTAGGCCTCGCTCCTGAGCGAGATCTGGCGGTGCTGCGTATTATGGACCCGCCGGATAACTTGACCGAGCTACCGGTGGGGGATTCTTCCGAACTCTCGGTCGGGCGCAAGGTGATGGCCATTGGCAACCCCTTTGGTCTCGATACGACCCTCACTGTGGGGGTCGTCAGCGCGCTGGACCGCGAGATCCAATCACCGAGTAACCGAACGATCCGAGGCGTCATTCAGACCGATGCCGCGATCAACCCGGGCAACTCTGGCGGGCCTCTCCTGAATTCTCTAGGTCAACTGATCGGCGTCAATACCGCCATTTATTCACCCAGTGGCGGCAGTGCGGGTATCGGTTTCGCTATTCCGGTCAACACCGTCATCGAAGTCGTGCCACAGTTGATCGCGTTTGGCAAAATCATGCGCCCCGTTCTGGGGGTGGAACTGGCATCCGATCGCTGGTTGCAGCGATATCGCGTTGAGGGCGTCCCAATTGTCAGAACCTATCGTGGCTTCCCCGCCGAGACGGCCGGTATGGTGGGGGCCAGGAGAGGTTCGCGGGGGGAGATTATCCTCGGTGATGTCATCACCGAAATCGACGGTGCGCGGGTCATCAATAATGACGAATTCCTGTCAGAGATGGAAAAGCACCGCGTAGGCGACACGATTGACATCGTTACCACGCGCGAAGGCGAAGAAAAGCGATTTACCGTCGAACTGTCCGAGGTGCAGTAGAATCCATCAGCCACCAAGGCGGTGTGGCCAGCTCTCAGGATCCAGTGTTTCGCGCGGTAATTGGTCCCGACTAAATCGGGGCGCCTCGCCCGTCTCTAGCTGGGTCTCATAGTGCTTGAGCAACGACATCGCGACAGGATAGAGCGCCCACAGCGCTAACAGGTTAGTGAGGGCCAACAACGCCATAGTGAGATCGGCGAACCCGAACACGGTGCCGAGATCCTGAACCGATGCCCACGCAATCATGGTCAGCACGACGAGCCTGAATGCCAATACCGCGCGTGATCCCAGCCGCTCGAAATAAGCAATGCTGTTCTCTCCGAGGAAACTGTTATATGCGATGGTCGTGGTGGCAAATAACACGAGTGCGACGCTGACCAGTGGCTCCCCCCAGGGTCCCAGGTGCTCGGCGACTGCCATCTGAGTCAAGACCACGCCCTGAATCTGATCACCACCCGATCCATAGACCGGAGACATCAGGATGATCAATGCGGTGGCGGTGCACAATACAATCGTGTCAATAAAGACGCTCAAAGACTGGACCAGCCCCTGTGACAGGGGGTGGGGCACGTCTGCTGCTGCGGCGACATTGGGTACCGTCCCGAGCCCAGCCTCATTGGAGAACAAACCTCTTCTTGCACCTTGAGTAATCGCCGCCGCGATGCCGCCGCCTACAGCCTGCTCGAGACCCAATGCAGATGAGAAAATCAGACCCAGCGCGCGGGGAATCTCGCTCACGTTCAATACCAGCACTGCCAGGGCGAGGATCAGATAACCCCCTACCATGACGGGCACCACAATTTCCGAGACCCGTGCGAGACGTCGGATACCGCCAAAGAGGATAATCGCCATGACTAACGTCATCGCCGCGCCGCTGAACCAGGTCGGGACTCCAAAGGCAGATTCAATCGACGTGGTGACCACGTAACTTTGCACTGCATTGAATCCAAAGCCAACGGTGAGTAACAACAGCACACTGTAGATCATGGGCAGTACCCGCCACCCCAGACCATAGTGCATGACGTAAGCCGGCCCACCACGAAAAGTCTCGTCACCGTGACGCCGTTTATACAACTGCGCAAGCGCACATTCGAACAGGCTGGTTGCCATACCCAGCAGAGCGATCAGCCACATCCAGAACAGTGCACCCGGTCCCCCGAGGGTAATGGCCACCGCGACACCTGCGATATTGCCGCCACCCACTCGCCCAGCAACACTGACAGAAAGCGCCTGAAAGCTTGAGATACCGCGATCAGTGCCCCGCCAGCCTATGTCAGAGAAGACCGCAAAGGCTCGCCGAAAAAGCCTGAGCTGAACAGCTCTGGAGCCCACGGTAAAGCGCACTCCGACGATCAGGAGGGCGGCGATCAACACATAGGACCAGAGCCAGTCCGTGAGGGTCATCAGCATCGTTGTCAAATCAACCCGGTGATCAGTATCAGCGCAACAGCGGGCACCACGACAAATCGCGTCAGTCCGCGCCACAGGCCATACCACTGCCGGTCATCCCGGAGTTCATCCTCGCTCAGTTCACGATGCATGAACCAACCCGTGAACAGCGCCACCAGCAAACCGGCCATGGGTAGCAGTAACCTGTCGTAAAGCGCCTCAGTGAGCTCGTTAAAATTCATACCCAGCAGCCGATAATCCTCCCAGATGTTATAGCTCAACACGGAAATCACACTGAGGCTCGTGACCGATCCGATAACCAGAATCGTGCTGCGTTCGCGCGAGATATTGAGCTTTTCCTTGGTCCAGCTGGTCACGCTCTCCAGCAAACCCACCATGGAGGTGACACCTGCAACCGCCAGCATCACGAAAAAGAGCACCGCGAAGATCGAACCACCGGGCATCTGCGAGAAAGCAACGGGCAAGGTCTGAAAAATCAGGCCGGGGCCGCTCGCCATGTCTAAACCAAAGTGAAATACCGCAGGGAAGACAACAAAGCCCGCCAGAATCGCAATCAGCGTATCCGCCAGAACAATCGTCCCCGCGCCGCGTGCGATAGAGAAATCTCGGGGCAGATAGGCACCGTAGGTCATCATGCCCCCCATGCCCACGCCAATCGAGAAAAAGGCCTGTCCGACCGCGGCGAGAACCGTCGCACCCGTGACCTTGCTGAAATCTGGGGTAAAAAGCCATTCCAGAGTTTCGATGAAGCCCCCAGCAAAGTAATTATAAATACTCAGTCCAACGAGCAGTGAAAACATCAGCGGCATCATGACGGTAACGGCCCGCTCAATACCCGACGTGACCCCCGCATAAATAATCACCCCGACAATGAGGTTACCAATCAGCGTCCATA
>CALKEI010000136.1 GCA_938085095.1 uncultured Luminiphilus sp.
CTGAGAACCCGGATAAAGACGTCCACCTTTATATCAATAGTCCGGGCGGCTCGGTGACGGCTGGATTGTCGATCTACGACACGATGCGGTTCATCAAGCCTGATGTGAGCACAATGTGTATTGGTCAGGCAGCCTCGATGGGAGCGTTTCTGCTGAGTGGGGGGAGTAAAGGTAAGCGTTTCATGCTGCCCAATGCCCGAACGATGATTCACCAGCCCAGTGGAGGAGCGCAGGGACAGGCTACCGATATTGAGATTCAGGCCAAAGAAATTCTGTTTCTGCGAGAGCGACTGAACAGCTTGCTGGCAGAGCATACCGGCCAGTCTATGGAGACGATTGAGCGCGATACCGAGCGCGACCGCTTTATGAGTGCAGAGCAAAGCGTTGAATACGGCATTGTGGACGAGGTCATTAGCAGTCGCTGAGTGACAGGTATACCCACGTTCGGGTGACTTGCAAAAGCGCCTGAAACGTATCAAGGTTGTGCCAATCAGGCGATGATGCGCGGAAAAACGCTATGACAGACGAGAACACCTCGGGAGATAACGGCAAGCTGCTTTATTGCTCGTTCTGTGGCAAAAGCCAGAACGAGGTACGGAAGCTTATTGCTGGTCCGTCCGTGTTTATCTGTGACGAATGCGTTGATCTGTGCAACGACATTATCCGCGAGGAAATTCAGGAAACCGGCAGCGACGGAGAAAACACCAAGCTGCCGATCCCCGAAGAGATCAATGACATTCTGAACCAGTACGTGATTGGGCAAAAAAAGGCCAAACGCGTGCTCGCGGTCGCCGTCTATAACCACTATAAGCGGCTACGTAATGCGGGGCCTGGCGCACATGGCTCTGAAGAGGTGGAGCTGAGCAAGTCGAATATTCTGCTGGTGGGACCAACCGGGTCCGGTAAGACTTTGCTCGCCGAGACCCTGGCCCGACTGCTGGATGTACCCTTTACCATCGCCGATGCTACGACTCTCACCGAGGCGGGCTACGTTGGTGAGGATGTTGAAAACATCATTCAAAAACTTCTGCAGAAGTGCGACTACGATGTGGAGCGAGCCCAGATGGGTATTGTCTACATCGATGAGATCGACAAGATCTCGAGAAAGTCTGATAACCCGTCGATCACTCGCGACGTGTCCGGGGAAGGCGTGCAGCAAGCGCTGCTGAAGTTGATCGAGGGTACCGTTGCGTCGGTGCCCCCTCAGGGGGGGCGAAAGCATCCACAGCAGGAGTTTTTGCAGGTCGACACCAGCAATATTCTGTTTATTTGCGGTGGCGCTTTTGCGGGTCTGGATAAGGTCATTCGCAATCGCTCCGAGAAGGGTGGTATCGGCTTCGGTGCAGAGGTTAAGAGCAAAGACGAAGCTCGCAACTTTGGAGAGACTCTGTCAGATCTCCAGCCAGAGGATCTGGTGCAGTACGGTCTGATTCCCGAGTTTGTAGGGCGGCTGCCTATTATCGCTACCTTAGAAGAGCTGGATGCTGAAGCACTTATTCGAATTCTGACAGAGCCTCGCAATGCGCTGACAAAGCAATACGCCAAGATGTTTGAAATGGAAGGCGTCGAGATCGATTTCCGAGAAGATGGCCTGCAGGCCGTTGCAGAGCGGGCGATGGAACGAAAAACCGGCGCGCGAGGATTGCGGTCCATTCTTGAGGGTATTTTGCTTGAGTCCATGTATAAGATCCCCTCAACACCAGATGTGGCAAAGATTGTCGTAGACGACTCTGTAGTCAGGGGCGACTCTGAACCGTTACTCGTTTACGAGACGCCCAGCGCCGCCGCAGCCGGCGCCGAAGAGTAGCCGGGCACCTGCCGCGAATCGCCAGCGGACTCAGACAACAATCCGTTTTACCCCTTCGCCGGTACTTATTTATGAATCTTTGCGCCCGAGGCCTTTAAAAGGGCTCGGTCTGTCCCCATATTGGCAAGAGCAACGGAGTGAAATATGACGGATCAAGATCAGCAATTGCCTTTGTTACCACTGCGAGACGTCGTGGTATATCCCCATATGGTGCTGCCACTGTTTGTGGGCCGACAGCGTTCGATCGACGCCCTCGAGCATGCAATGCTCGACAACAAGCAGGTTTTGCTTGTCGCGCAACGGAATGCCGCAGACGACGAACCTGGCGTAGATGACCTGTATCAGGTCGGCACTGTCTCCAATATTCTGCAGCTGCTCAAGCTTCCCGACGGCACGATTAAGGTGTTGGTTGAGGGGGGCTATAGGGCAGCCGTGCTCGCGATTGATGACGATGAGCAGTTCGCTGTCGCTTCAGTTCGTCAAATTGAGGCTGATCCGATCCCGGAGCGAGACGCTGCGGCGTTGGTCAAAGCCACAGTAGAGCAGTTCGAGAAATATGTCGGCCTGAGTAAAAAAGTACCTGCGGAGGTGCTGACATCGCTTTCGGGGATTGATGAACCCGGGCGTCTGGCAGACACGATTTCGGCGCACATGGGCGTAGATCTTCAGGAGAAACAACGGATCCTCGAGATCGCTGACGTGCGTGGACGTCTTGAGCATCTTCAGTCGCTTATGGACGCCGAGATCGATCTGTTTCAGGTCGAGAAACGCATTCGCGGGCGCGTGAAAAAACAGATGGAAAAGAGTCAGCGTGAGTACTACCTGAATGAGCAGATGAAGGCGATTCAGAAAGAGCTCGGTGAGATGGATGACGCGCCAAACGAAGTTGACGATCTGCAGAACAAGATTAATGAAGCCCGTATGCCCGAGGAGGCACTTGAAAAAGCGAACGCAGAACTCGGCAAGCTGAAGATGATGTCACCCATGTCTGCGGAGGCTTCCGTGGTGCGTGGTTACCTAGACTGGATGGTGAGCATTCCTTGGTTCAAGCGCAGTAAGGTCAGGCATGACCTCAAGCGCGCTCAAGCCGTGCTCGACGAAGATCACTATGGTCTTGAGGAGGTCAAGGAGCGAATACTCGAGTACCTCGCGGTACAAAAGCGCGTGCGGAAGTTAAAAGGCCCCGTGCTGTGTTTGGTCGGCCCGCCCGGGGTCGGCAAAACCTCGCTGGGAGAATCGCTGGCTCGATCAACCAATCGCAAGTTTATCCGGATGGCGCTGGGTGGCGTTCGCGATGAGGCTGAGATTCGGGGTCATCGAAGAACGTACATCGGCTCCATGCCAGGCAAGTTACTTCAAAAAATGTCCAAGGCAGGCGTCCGAAACCCGCTCTTTCTGCTGGATGAAATCGATAAGATGGGCATGGATCACCGCGGGGATCCGGCCTCTGCCATGCTAGAGGTGCTCGATCCCGAGCAGAATCACGCCTTTAACGACCACTACCTTGAGGTCGACTACGACCTGTCGGATGTGATGTTTGTCTGCACGTCTAACACCATGAATATTCCCGGGCCGCTCCTTGATAGGATGGAGATTATCCGGATTCCTGGCTACACCGAAGACGAGAAACTGAATATCGCGCTGCGGTATCTCATTCCCAAGCAAACCAAGCTGAATGGCCTCAAGCCGGATGAGATCGATCTGTCTGAGGAAGCCTGCCTCGACATCATCCGGTATTACACCCGCGAGGCAGGCGTCCGGGCGTTAGAGCGCCAGATCGCCAAAGTCTGCAGGAAAATGGTTAAGGCTTTTACACTGGGAGAGCGGGAGCCTGGTCAAACGATCACGCCGGAGCTGTTACCAGATGTGCTCGGCGTGCGGAAATTTAACTTCGGTACCGCTGAACAAGAAAATAAGGTTGGTCAGGTGACCGGCCTAGCATGGACCTCTGTCGGCGGAGAGTTATTGACGATAGAAGTGGCCTCGACCAGAGGAAAAGGTCGCGTGGTCAAAACTGGGTCTCTGGGCGATGTCATGCAGGAGTCCATACAGGCCGCAAACACGGTAGTGCGCGCTAAATCGCAGACGCTCGGAATCCCCGCGCGTTGCCATGATTCTCGAGACATACACATTCACGTGCCTGAGGGTGCCACACCCAAGGATGGCCCTAGTGCGGGTATCGCCATGTGTACCGCATTGGTGAGCAGCTTTACTGACATCCCCGTCAGAGCCGACGTGGCCATGACTGGAGAGATCACGCTGCGCGGAGAGGTCCTGCCCATTGGCGGCCTGAAAGAAAAACTACTTGCCGCGCGACGCGGCGGCATTGGCACTGTGATCATTCCTCACGAAAATGAACGGGACCTGCAGGAAGTGCCCGATAACATAAAAGAGAATCTCGATATTCGGCCCGTGAAATGGATAGACGAAGTGTTAGCGATCGCGCTCGAACGCTCCCCTGAGCCGTTGGACGATGAGGCTTACCTAGACGGGTCGGCTACGATCGGCAAGAGTGATGAAGTCGACTCAGAGTTGATAGGGGGCAATCGCCCTAGATCCCACTGATTTCGGGCGTTTCACGCGTTGACCAAGGTCGGTGTCAGGAGTAGGCTAACGCAAGGCTCTGAGATATGTGCCGATGAATATTCAGCTGAAACGACTCGAGGGGTAACAACGTGAACAAAAATGACTTGATTGACGCCATCGCCGCGGACGCGGACCTTTCTAAAGCTTCTGCCGGTCGCGCACTTGACGCGGCGATTGGTGCGATTACCGGCGAGCTCTCGAAGGGCGGCGGTGTATCGTTGGTGGGCTTCGGAACCTTTTCCGTTAAAGCGAGAGCGGCACGGCAGGGACGCAACCCACGCACGGGTGAAACCATCCAGATTAAGGCCTCGAACACGCCTGGATTCAAGGCTGGTAAGGCGCTTAAGGATGCCGTTAATAAGTAATTGAACCTTGTTTGCCGTCTTGGGGCGGCATTGAGGAAGGCGCCTTTGTGCGCCTTCTTTACGTCTAGCATCTGGTGTTTACGACGCCACTGTTAAGAGAGCTACGAATACTATGCTTCAGTCCATGCGCCAGAGTACCCAGAGTACCGCTGCAAAAATTATTATTGGTTTGATTGTGCTGTCGTTTGCGGCATTTGGCTTGGAGACGCTGCTGCCTGGTGGGGCCGGCACTTCGGTGGCCGAGGTCAATGGCGAGGAGATCACGCCGTTCGCATTGCAGGAAGAGATCACCCAGCAGAAACGCCAATTGGTCAGTATTCTGGGAGACAACATCGATCCAGCCATGCTGGACGATGAGCGGTTACAGCCGAGAGCGTTGGATTCACTGATTCAGCGGATGCTCCTCCTGCAAAAATCTGCGGAGTTGAAGCTCGTCGCTTCCGACGGCCAGATCGCGAAGTCGATCACCTCCGTAGCAGCGTTTCAGCTCAACGGGATGTTTTCCCCCGATGCTTATAAGAGCGT
>CALKEI010000137.1 GCA_938085095.1 uncultured Luminiphilus sp.
TCGCCGGACTCGTCCTGCTCGTAGCGGGTGCGATATTTTCGCTCGATGAAGAGCACGCCCATGCGTCTCTTAATATTGGCCCGCGTGGCGCGGGACATCAGCATGCCACCTTCGCCATCGAGGCTGATCGACACGTTGGGCTGGCCATTTTGATCAAAACCGGCCTGGGCATTGGAGACACTCTCTCCAGTAATGATGACATCCCGCTCCAACCACTCGGTCATGCCGCCCCGATCCGTGCTGCGGTACTCAAACCGCTGTCGCTCTGAAATCGGTGCATTCGCTTCGGCCACGAGGCGAAACTCGAGGTTGGCCACCTTACCGAGTATCCGCTTGGCTTCCGCCGTATCCTGAATACCCGGCAATTCGACGACAATACGATTACTGCCCTGACGCTGAACCAGCGGTTCGGAGACACCTAATTCATTCACCCGATTGCGAATAGTCGTCAGATTTTGTGTCACCGCATAATCGACGACCTCTTTAATCGTTTGCTCCGTCACCTCAGCATAGAGTGACCAGGTGTCGCCGTCATCGACGCGGTCGAGAAACAGCTCGGGGTAAAGATCTACTACTTCGCGACGCGCAGCTTCGCGATCTGCCTCGGAGCGAAACTGCATGGCGATTTTCGATCCATCTAGGTTGATTCGTCCGCGAATACGCTCTTCTCGCAGCTGCTTCTGAATACCCGTCTCGTATTGGTTGAGTTTGCGCTCTGCAGCGGCGGCCACATCGACTTCTAACTTAAAGTGCACGCCGCCGCTGAGATCCAGCCCCAGCTTCATCGGCGTGGCCCCTCCCTCCACCAGCCAATCGGGGGTGGTGGGGGCGAGGTTCAGTGCGACAATGAAGCCGTCGCCCAGTTCCCGCGAAACAATAGACTGGGCTCGCAATTGTTGCTCGCGGTCGTTGAGTCGTATTAGTGCCGACTTGCCCTGATTTTGCAGCACCTCACCAAAGTAGCCGATCCCGGCCTCATCCAGGGCGCCTTGCGCTCGTGACAGCAGCCGATCGTCAATCTGCTGAGAACTGCTGGCACCGGCAATCTGAAGTGCAGGATCCGGCGCATAAAGATTGGGCGCGGCATAGTAAAAGCCACTCAGTGCCACAATCAGGATGAGGAGATTTTTCCAGAGGGGGTAGCGGTTCATCATCGGTCGTACACTTTGGCTGCCACGGCAGCGCCCTGAGTTGCAAACAGCCGCGGAGTGTAACGACTCAGCGGCGGCAACACCATGTCACAGTTACCCAAGCCAGACGCGGGCGTTTCGGAACAGGCGCATCCAGCCCGAATCAGTTTCCCAGCCTGGCGGACACCAGGACAGCTGCGCGGCGCGAAAAACGCGCTCCGGATGCGGCATCATGACGGTGACACGACCGTCTGCATTACACAGCCCGGTAATACCCTCGGGAGAACCATTGGGGTTAAAGGGGTAAGCATCAGCCACCCGCAGATCATGGTCGATGAACCGCATCGACACCACGCCCGCTGACTCAAGCGCCGCCTGCTGATCCGCTGTGGTAAAGCGTGCGCGACCCTCCCCATGAGCGACAACGATTGGTAAATGCGAACCTTCCATCCCGGCCAGCAGCACGGACGGAGAGGGCTCGATTCTCACCAGTGACAGACGCGCTTCGTATTGCTCGGACCGGTTACGCGCAAAACGTGGCCAATGATCCGTGCCAGGAATAATCTCCTGCAGTGCGGACAGCATCTGACAGCCGTTGCAGACGCCCAAAGCAAAGGTATCGGTGCGCGCAAAAAATTGTTCGAATTGGGCCCGAACCGAATCGTTGAACAAAATGCTCTTCGCCCAGCCCTCACCGGCACCCAACACATCACCGTAGGAGAAGCCGCCGCATGCGGCCAGGCCATGACAGTCGGACAGATCCTGACGACCAGCCATCACATCACTCATGTGCACATCGACCGCCGTAAAGCCCGCTCGGTCAAAAGCCGCCGCCATCTCCATCTGACCGTTGACACCCTGCTCGCGAAGAATCGCGATCCGAGGCCTCTGACCAGTCGCGATAAAGGGGGCGGCAATGTCCTCATTGCAGTCAAAGCGCAGATTCGCTGATAAACCCGGGTCAACCTGTTGTACCGCAGCAAATTCCTGATCTGCGCAATCTGCATTGTCCCTAGCACGCGCGATGGCGTGACTGGTCTCAGCCCACAGCGATTGCAGCGCCCCCCTGCGGCTGTCTATCAGCTCAAATTGCGGTGTATTCACCACAATCCTTTCGTCTTGCCTCGGCGTCGCAACCGGTGTGACCGCGCCGCCAAGGCCCAAGGTCTCGGCGAGCGCCATCACCTCGGATTCGTGTTCACGCGCCACCTGCATGACCACACCCACTTCTTCGGAGAACAATCTGGCGTTAGCCTGTTCTGGCGCGATGTCCAGATCCACCTGCAAGCCACAGCGACCCGCAAATGCCATCTCAAGCAGGGTCACCAACAAACCACCATCAGATCGGTCATGGTAGGCAAGCACCCATCCCTTGTTTTTAGCCGTCGTAACCAATTTGAACAGCGCGCTGAGATCTGCCGGCGCAACATCCGGGGTGGCCTGCCCCATTTGACTCCAGACCTGCGCCAGCACCGAACCACCCAAGCGATCCTGTCCGCGCCCAAGGTCGACGAGCAACAGCAGCGTATCTTCGCGCGGCAACAAAGCGGGCGTCAGCACCGTGCGCACATCACCACAAGGCGCAAATGCGGACACAATCAGCGAAACCGGCGCGGTCACCGCACGATCCTCACCCGCTGCCTCCCACACCGTACGCATCGACATGGAATCTTTGCCTACCGGAATCGTGATCCCGAGGGCGGGACAAAACTCGCGCCCCACGGCGGACACCGTGTCATATAAGACCGCATCATCTCCTTCATAACCCGCCGCGCACATCCAATTGGCCGACAGCTTGATATCTTTCAGTGCCTCGACAGGTGCCGCCAACAAATTGGTGACGGCTTCAGCTACCGCCAAACGGCTCGACGCAGGTCCATCCAGCAGTGCCACCGGGGTGCGCTCACCCATCGACATGGCTTCTCCCTGATGCGTGTCCAGCGACACCGTGGTCACCGCGCAGTCCGCCACCGGCACCTGCCATGGCCCCACCATTTGATCTCGGGCCACCATGCCCGTCACGCTGCGGTCACCAATGGTGATCAAAAAACTTTTCGAAGCGACCGCAGGAAAAGTGAGCACTCGCTCGAGGGATTCGGACACCGATAGCACGCTCGCATCAAAGGTGTCTTGTACGGGTGGCCTGCGCGTCGTCTGGCGGTGCATTTTTGGCGGCTTGCCGAACAGCACAGACATAGGGAGGTCGACAGGATCGTTGTCGAATTGCCGATCGGCTACGGTCAAGTGATGCGCTTCGGTTGCCTCTCCAACTACCGCATAGGGACAGCGTTCCCGCTCACAGATTGACTCAAACTGAGGCAGCTGTTCGGGCTCCACTGCCATCACATATCGCTCCTGAGATTCGTTACACCAAATTTCCAGCGGTGTCATACCAGGCTCGTCATTCGGGACATCACGCAGCTCAAAATGGCCACCCCGGCCACCGTCTTTAACCAGTTCAGGTAGTGCATTGCTCAAACCACCCGCGCCCACATCATGAATAAAAGCGATGGGGTTCTCCGGACCAAGGCTCCAGCAACGGTCGATGACTTCTTGACAGCGACGCTGTATCTCCGGGTTCTGCCGTTGTACGGAGGCAAAATCGAGATCCTCCGCACTGTCACCACTTGCCATGGAGGAAGCTGCTCCGCCACCGAGGCCGATCAGCATTGCCGGCCCACCCAAAACAACCAACTTGGCACCGGCAGAGTAGTCGCCCTTTTCGACATGCTCTTCGCGAATGTTGCCAAACCCGCCGGCAATCATGATGGGCTTGTGATATCCCCTGACTCCGGCGGCGGTCTGCGCCTCAAAGGTGCGAAAGTATCCGGCAAGGTTCGGTCTACCAAACTCATTGTTGAAGGCCGCAGCGCCGATAGGACCTTCCGTCATGATCTGCAGGGGAGACACAATCCTGTTCGGTCGACCGTATTGCAGTTCCCACGGTCTGGGGTGGCCGGGAAGCTCAAGATGCGAAACAGAAAATCCTACCAATCCGACTTTTGGACGCGATCCACGACCGACCGCTCCTTCGTCGCGAATCTCACCGCCCGATCCGGTCCCGGCCCCCGCAAAAGGTGAAATGGCGGTGGGGTGATTATGGGTCTCAACCTTCATCAGTAGATGAATCGGTTCGTCGTGGAAGCGCCAAACCCGATCCGACACATCTGGGTAGAAACGCCCCGCCCTGTGTCCCGCAACCACTGCGGCATTATCGGAGTACGCCGAGAGCACATCGTCGCCACCCACCTCATTGGTATGACGGATCATGGCAAATAGCGAATCATCCTGCTGGGTGCCGTCTATTTCCCAGCTCGCGTTAAATATCTTGTGGCGACAATGCTCCGAGTTAGCCTGAGCAAACATCATCAGTTCGATATCCCGGGGATTCCGCCCCAGACCGGCGAATGCCTCCGCGAGATAGTCGATCTCGTCATCCGTCAGGGCCAGTCCCAGCGCCGTGTTGGCTAGAAACAGGGCCTCGACTCCTGCGCCCAGCAGGTCGATCTCTCGATAGGATTGAGGCGCTGATCGCTCAAATAGAGGTGCCAGATCGTCCAACGAATCGACCACTGTCTCGACCATGCGGTCATGAATGAGCGCGTCAAGCGAGCGACAGTCAGCGTGTGGGTCCAGGCCGTCGACTCCTACGATCGTGATTCGTTCAATACGTTCTATGGCTGCAAAGCCGCAGTTATGGGCGATATCGGTGGCTTTGCTCGACCATGGCGATATCGTTCCGAAACGAGGCGCGACGATTCGCTGCCCCAAACGGATGAGCGCGTCTGGATCGGGCGCAGCCGCAGTCCCGGGGTGCAGTAACGCCGCCAGACGCTCCGCGTTGACAGTGTGTCCCGGCGTAACATCGACCACGTAGGCGTGAACCACCTCGCGAAGCGCGCACTCCCCGCCTAATGCAGCAATCTCGGCTGCTAACAATTCAAAACGGGCGTCGGACAGCGCGGAAGATCCGGGCAGGACAAGCATCTGGGGTTCCTGAGCGAGACAGCCCGCGCAGTATACCGCGGTGCTTCGCCGGCATGAATGCCTCAGGGGCGATCGCAAGGAAATTTGCGTGTCCACTTCCAAGTTTTCTGTCCCCGGCGTGACGGAACACCTACAATCCCCCGATGGCCAGACCCTTTTTCGCCACATGTTTTATCGTCTCGCTAAGCCTGCTGTCGGGCTGCTTCGATACGCCCCCCCTCGGCCCTATGAGCCAAGGTGAGGAATTAGTAGTCGTGACGCGCAATACCCCCACCACCTACTATTTTGATGGCGACCGGGCCTCCGGTTTTGATTACGCCTTGGTCAAGGCGTTCGCCCGGGAACATGGCATGCGGCTGCGGATCAGAGTCGCGTTCAGTCTGCACGAAGTGTTCGAGACGCTCGACAAAGGCGAGGCACATCTCGCGGCCGCAGGTCTCAGCCAAAGCACGATGCGCGATGCTCGCTTTCTGGCGTCCGGGCCCTATCAGCAGCAACAGCCACTGGTGGTTTACAGGTCAGGTTCGCTGAGGCCCCGCTCGCTCAACGATCTTGTTGGTCGCGACCTGGTGATCGTAGCGGGCAGTAGTCACCGGGAAACTCTTATCGCACTGAAACAAGGCATTCCCGAGCTTTCCTGGCGGGAGATTCCCGCCGCGGATTCAATGGAGTTGATGCAGCTGGTCACAAACAAAACAGCGGATCTGGCGATTGTCGATTCGATTGAGTTCAGCATCCAACAGCAGCTCTTCCCCCGAATAGTCGCTGCGCTCGAAATCGGCGATACCGCGCCGGTCGTGTGGTACCTGCCACAATCAGCCAGCGCTGAGGCGTCGCTAGAAATGGTAAACGCCTTTCTCGCTAGTGCGAGATCATCTGGACAGATTGCCCAGTTGGAGCGGGAACACTTTGGTCGCTGGAAGCACGCATCGAGGGTCGGCTCAATCACCTTTCAACGTAAAGTTCAGGAAGACCTTCCCGAATGGCAGCCGCTGCTGGAGACAGTCGGCAGGGAGTACCAGATGGACTGGCGGTTGCTGGCAGCAATGGCCTATCAGGAATCTCACTGGGACCCCGATGCCCGATCTCATACGGGGGTTCGGGGCATGATGATGCTCACAAGAGCGACCGCCAATGAACTGGGGCTTGAGGACCGAACTGACCCGAGAGAGAGCCTGCGCGGTGGCGCGCGATTCTTCAAGAATCTGCTCAGACGACTGCCCTCGGATATTCGGGAGCCCGATCGCACTTCTATGGCGCTGGCGGCTTATAACATTGGCATGGGTCATCTGGAGGACGCCCGCATCATGACCCAGCAGGCGGGGGGCGACCCTCACCTCTGGCCCGACGTGCGCGCACACCTCCCCAAACTGCAGAACCCCGATTATTTTCCCCTGACAAAATTCGGATTTGCCGAGGGTGAACAGGCAGCGACCTACGTCGATAACATCCGCCACTACGAGGGTTTACTGTCACTGCAGGGGCTTCCGGAGAGACGACTTACGCCACCCATTGAGGTCGACGTTTTGCTGCCAGACGACCTGCGGCGTGCGCAGCTACCGGTGCTATAACGACTCAGCCAGCTTCCCCGATGCGCTTCTCCTGAGTTGAAAAAACTGACGCAACAAATCAGCACTCTCTGCCTCACATAATCCCTCGGCCCACCGCACACGGTGATTAAAGGCCGGGTTATCCAGCAGCGCTCCGGTGCTGACAACTGCTCCTGCCCGAGGTTCTTTAGCGGCGAAGATCAGGGTCTCAACTCTGGCGTGCACCAAGGCGCCACAACACATGGTGCAGGGCTCAAGCGTGACATAGAGTGTGGTGCCAGGAAGCCGATAGTTACCTTCGCGGACCC
>CALKEI010000138.1 GCA_938085095.1 uncultured Luminiphilus sp.
GCGCACTGGGATGTCCCCAATTGGGTGGTTCGGCTTGCAACCCTGGCGCTCCTTATGTTCACGGGCTCTTTGGCATTCTGGTTATACGTGATTGCCTGGGTAGCGCTTGCTCCGAAGGCCTCGCGATGGTCCGAGCTCCCCGAAGAAGAGGTGGACATTGAGATGGAATATGACGAGCACCGTCATACATACCGTCGTAAAACTGTTTTTCGGTATACCGACGCGCCCGCTGAGAGAGTGCGTAAAGCGACAGAGCGAGTGGCGAAAGCGGCTAGCCGGATCGAAGCGATGGAGCGGTACGTCACGTCGCGGCAGTATGATCTGAATCGGGAATTCTCGAAGCTCTGAGAATCCCTCATAATGACGCAATGACGTTGCTGTTCTCCCACGCTAATGGGTATCCACCAGAATCTTATCGCGCGCTGTTACACGACCTAGGCAAGCGGTTGGGCGTGGAGGTGAATACACATGCCCACCGCCCGCTGGTGTCCGATGGTCCCGCACCCACATTTCTCTCGTGGCAGGTCTATGCCTCGGATCTGATCGATCGTATTGAGCGGGATGCGTCCGGGCCGGTGTGGCTCATAGGTCATTCTATGGGCGCCGCGTCCGCGATATTGGCTGCGGCGCGCAGGCCTGACCTTTTCTCGGGCATCGTTGCCCTTGATCCGGTGTTAGTGCCAACCCGGATTTGGTTTTGGTCGCGGATTTTTTCCTTCTTCAAGCCCGATGCGGTGCCGATCGTCGCGCGAGCGTTGGCGCGCCCGCATCGCTTCAAAAGTGCGCAGGCAGCCTTCGATTTTTATCGGAGTAAGCGAGTCTTCGCTCAGATTCGGGACGAAGTTCTGATGGATTATGTGACAGCGGGTCATCGCGAGACCGCGGAGGGTGAGCTGGTCTTGCGACACAGCGGCGCCTGGGAGGCCTGTATTTATCGCTCAGTGCCCAGAATGACCCGGCCTCTGAGGTCGGTCACCTGCCCGATGCTGGTCGTGGCGGGAGATGCCTCGAATGTTCTCGATGCGGAGCGCCTTGCATGGGCTAAATCGCTTAACAAACGGGTGGATGTCATGTCTCTGCCCGGTGGGCATCTGCTGCCGCTGGAGGCACCCGAGGCGTGTGCTCGGGTGGCCGCTGAATTTATCAGTGCTCACTGATCTGCGCAGTCGGCCCGCAGTGGCATAAAATGCGGTAGCGAATGCCTCGCAGTTGTGTATAAGGTAAGGCGTCCATCTCGAGGTGCGCCTGCAGCGAATCAGGCTTTGACTGAAAACCATGAGCAATAATCCTGTCACAACTCGCTGGGCCGATCTGGACAGCGAGTCATTCTTTCCCCGGGAGCTCAGCTGGCTGGCGTTCAATGCGCGCGTCCTTCAAGAGGCGCAGAATCCTGACGTACCGTTGGTTGAACGGGTGCGTTACTTAGGCATTTTCTCTAATAATCTTGATGAGTTTTTTCGGGTCCGCGTTGCGGAGGTGAGGCGCCTTATTAGCGTTTCAAGCGGCCCGCAGCGCCAGACCGCAAAAGACTTATTGCAGCTGATTCAAAAAGAAGTGGTGGCGCTGCAGAAAGAATTTGACGCGATATATGGCGCTTTGATGAACGCGCTGCAAAAGCAGAAGATTTACTTGATTAACGAGAAGCAGCTCGACGAAGGTCAGGCGGCCTTTGTGCAGCAGTATTTTCGGGAGACGGTGCTGCCAGAGCTCGAACCCATTCTGCTTGACGAAGTGCTGACCATTCCTAATTTGGCAGATGAGTCGCTTTACCTTGCGGTGATGATCAGGACCCGTGAGGGTGAGCGCTTTGCAGTGTTGGAGGTGCCCTCGGAACAGCTCGGACGGTTCATTGAAATCCCACGTCAGAAGGGCCGCCGACGGGGGACGGTTTATATCACTCTCGACAACGTGATTCGCGCGTGTTTGCCACAGGTATTTCGGGGCGTATTCAAGCTCACTTCGGTCAATGCGTACTGCTTTAAGTTCTCGCGGGATGCTGAGCTGGAACTCGATCCCTCTATCAACGAGAGTTTGATTGAAAAGATGGCGTCGAGCCTTAAGCAACGGCGAAGAGCCGATGCCGTTCGTTTTGTTTATGACAAAACGATGCCGGAGGTGCTGCTGGCGGCGCTGCGCAAAAGCTTCGGGTTTGGGCGCTATGACAGCATGATCCCCGGGGGGCGATATCATAATTCAAAGGATTTTCTGTCTTTCCCAAATCCGGGTGGCAAGGCACTGGAATTTAAACCGCATCTTCCGATTCGTCTCTCTGAGTTAGACGAGGCGGCCAGTATTTTTGAGGCAATTAGAGAGCGGGATGTGCTGCTGTACTTTCCGTATCACTCCTTTGATTACATCGTCGATGTGCTGAAAACCGCGGCGCTCGACCCCGCGGTGACGGCGATCAAAATTTGTCTGTACCGAACTGCGAAGAACTCCCGGGTGGTGGAGGCGCTCATCAATGCGCTGCATAACGGTAAACGGGTTACGGCCGTGGTTGAGCTCGCGGCCCGCTTCGACGAGCAGGCCAATATCGAGATGGCGCATCGACTGACGGAAGCGGGCGTGGAGGTCATCTTTGGTATCCCGGGGCTGAAGGTACATTGCAAACTCTTCTCGATAGAACGCCGCGAAGAGGGCGTTGTTCGTTACTACAGCCATATCGGTACGGGAAATTTCAATGAGAAGACCGCGCGTCTCTACACCGATTTTTCGTTGCTCACGTCTGATCAGCTGGTGGGGCGGGACGTTGCTGCGGTGTTTAACTTTCTGAAGTTTAACTATCGGCTGCCTGATTACGAAGCGTTGCTCGTATCGCCGCACAGTTCGCGTCCCGGCCTGACATCACGAATCGATCGTGAGATCCACCATGCCAAGCAGGGTTATCGCGCAATGATGACACTCAAGTGCAACAATCTTGTTGACCGTCAGTTGACGATGAAGCTCTATGAGGCAAGTCAGGCGGGCGTAGAAATCCGTCTCATTGTGCGGGGAATGTGCTCCCTGCTACCCGGCGTGAAAGGGATTTCCGAGAACATCGAAGCGATTAGTATTATTGACCGATACCTTGAGCACCCGAGAGTCTATGTGTTCCATAACCGTGGCGATCCGGAATACCTGCTGGGATCAGCCGATCTGATGACGCGAAATATCGACTATCGGGTGGAGGTGCTATGCCCGATTTCCGATGCGAGAGTGCAGGGGCAATTACAGGATATCCTCGATCAGCAATGGCATGACAATGTGAAAGCGCGGGTGCTCGATGGGGATCAAAGCAATCGGCTGCGTCCCCGCGGGAAAACAACCCCTACGCTCCAGTCGCAGGAAAAAATTCATCGCTATCTGACCAGCGGTAAGAAACCTCGAATGCCCCGATCGCTCATGAAGCGGGCGTCAAGACGCCGTCGCACCCAGGTAGCTTC
>CALKEI010000139.1 GCA_938085095.1 uncultured Luminiphilus sp.
CAGCGTCTTGCTCAGCGATTTTCGCGGATGCGACGGGGCGCATGGCCTACACAGTGGCCGCAGTGGCGATGCCCGTCGTGGCGAACTCACTGGATGTGATTCCCGGAATCGGCATCCAGCTGAACGCGATTATCGACAACATCGCTGTGATGCTCGCGGGCTTGGTCATTGCCAATTTCCTTTTGGCGGTGAAAGATTCGGTCATGCCGTCGGGCAACTGAGCGAAAGAATTGCCCGAAGCTCCGCTTCGGGCAATTTACTCTCGAAGCAACAACTTCCGGTGGCGTTTCCCAATCACGCTAGGCTAATAGTGCTAAGAGATTTAATTATTAATCTCATGTGTCGCATTAGGTTTCGGCCCAGTCGCCCCCGCGGCACGGGTGACTATGGCGGCGCTTACTCGAAGTTCACATAAAACGTGAGCCGCACATGGACATCATCATCAGGCTTTACGCCCAGCTCATTGACGCCGTAGTGCGTCCAGACAATGTTGGGGCTTATGGTGAAATATTGATTAAAACGATATTCCACGCCTGCAACCAAATTGGTGGCCTTTGCAGTGGGATCAAAAGGAATGTAGGCAATGTCATTGCCTTTCACGCTGGGTTTGAAAAGGCGGTGTAGCTGCGCCATCAAACTCCACGGCCCGTCTAATTTCACGACTCCCATGAGCGTAGCGAGCTCAAGATCAGGGTCTTCACCACGATCCTGATTGGTGTATTCCAAACCGAGAGTGAATTGCTCGGTTTTTTTACCCACCAGAAATTGCACGGTGGATCGATCATAAGGCCCGGGTCGGGATTCCCAATCCACATAGGCGTCTATTAAAAGGCCTGTTGACCCCCGCCAAGTAACGCCCCCCATGGTTTTGTCATAAGGGTTTTTGTCGGCTTGCCATGTTTCTTTGGAGCCGTACATGATCCGGTAATTAACGCCCTCAGTAGCCGGCAGCGGGCCCATCAACTTCAGGCCCACATCACGTGCTGCAATGCCGTGTATGTCGGGGGCGGTGCGCACTAGATAACGCTTGCCCCAGAACGCCTCCAGCACGTCGTAGGTGATAGTCGGGATGAGCCCCCCCGACAGCTGGTGATCACCGAATTGCTTTGTTACTCCCAAGTCGAGAACGCGATGTGTCATGTTGTACTCTTCAAACGCCCCCTCGTGATAGGCCTCGAGCCTGGCTCTTCCAGACCACTGGTCGTTAAACCGGCCGTCCGCAGTGAGAAGCAGTCGGCGCAGAACCAATCCCGAGGCGCCGTCGCCTTCATCGGTGTGGTGGCTAGGGACGTGGTAAAGATCACCGAAGAAAAAGCCGCCAAAGTCCACGCCGGGGCTGTTATCAGCGCTGAGAGAGGGGGCGGCCAAGCAGCTTGAGCAAGCCAGCACGGCCAGCCATGAAGCCCGTGCGGTAGATGTAAACCTGGCCAAGTGAATGAGGGATCCCATAGTAGAAAGAAAAACCGTTATTGAACGTTGGGGACGATAAGCACCTTACCGTTCCTGCCATCTTGCGCAGCTCGGCTAACCGCCTGCTTAATGTCCTCTACGTCGAAGCGCGAGTCGACATTGGCCTTTAAAACGCCACTGGCAATCAACGGAATGATACTGCCAAAGGCTGCCTGTTTTTCTTGTAACGTAGCGCGCTCATACCACTTGGCAAGCCAAAAGCTGCGGTTGCGAATATCCTGAAATATAGCCATGCCAGTATTCAGGGACGCCGGTTTCCCTGACAGCATGCCGTACGCCACAATCGTGCCGCCGTAACCCAGACTATTGGTCAGCCGCGTATAGGTATCACCGCCAACAGGATCTAGGGCCAAGGCAACAGGCTCACCGCCGGTTGCATGCGCAATGTGCGCAGCGAGGTCTGGACCATCAATCAATACAACATCACCCCCTTTGGCATAGAGCTCTTCGGCAAGTCCCTCGCGTCGCACGACATTGATCGTTTTAATGCCGCGTTGCTTGGCAAGCTGAATAACGTAACCGCCCACGGCAGAGTTGGCGGCGCTTTGGACGATCCACTGACCCTCGCTAAGTTCAACGAACGAATCGAGCATGAGTAGTGCCGTGACCGGATTCACCACTGACATCCCCAATTGTTCAATGACCTCTTCGCTCAGCGAGCCCATATCGGGTAGCGGAAGAAACCCTGCCTCAGGCGCCACAACCTCATCCCTCCAAGTGCCTCCACCTAAAATTAACACCAGCTGACCCACTTTTAGGTAGGCTGCCTCGGGAGTCACTTCTATTACTCGACCCACACCCTCGCTGCCCGCTTTGGCGGGCAAAATGGCGTCGACACCATACCGACCAGCAATTTGTAACAGGTCGGAGGGGTTAATCGGGGCCGCCAACACCCTGACCCTCACCTCACCACTCTGAAGGGCTTGCGACGCTTCCTCTTTAACGGTGAGTACGTCAGCCGGGTTACCAATCTCACTAAATTCGGTGTACTGCAGCATCGCTGGCGAAGTGTCGTTGTGGCCGCTATGGCCATCGGCGTGCGATAAGACCGCAAAGCCCAAACAGGCCGCCCATGTCATCGTGAGTGCAAAATATTTCATAGTCTTAGTCCAGTATTGGTTGTTCATTTTTCAGTCCCTCAGGGTCAATCTGACTCTGTGGCATAAAGCGTTGATCGTGCTTCCCCGTGCTATTCGGTCTCCTCCTGCTCAAACCATCGGCCGAGGTAGATGCCTACCATGGCCCACAGTGCCGCTATGCCAGCCCCAACCATCGCCACTGCAGCTAAACCCAGGCCCAACCCTTGAGTCAGCCCGGTGAATGCCCAAGCCATCAGCATATCGCCGCCGCGGTAGGCGACGATGTCGATAACCGGTTTTGCCTTGAAACGAGTCTCTCTGTCGACCCGTGTAAAGAGCATTTCACGAGCGGGCCTCGTCACGGCGTAGTTACCGGCGCGCCTTATGACTTGCAGCGCCACCACAGCGCCGAGAAAGGGAGAAATCGCAATAATAAGTAGGCCCGCACAAATCAGCAGGGGAATCAGGGCAATCGTTACCGGCATGCCAAATTTTCCGACAATACGTCCTGTCGCGAACAACCCCACAGCGATTGATAGGACGTTAACCGTCAGATCCATCTGTGCCCATATCGCCGTTCGCTCAGCCCGGCTGAG
>CALKEI010000140.1 GCA_938085095.1 uncultured Luminiphilus sp.
AATCCAGATCGCGCTCGGCCCCTGCCATGGCCTGCTCGCAGGCGCTCAGCATGGCGGGTTGGTGCGTGGCGAGCTCAGCAAGGTAGCGATCCGCGCGGAACAAAAACATGCCGCTATTCCAAAAATAGTGACCCTCCGCCATATACCGCTCTGCCGAAGTGCTGTCGGGTTTCTCCACGAATTCAGCCAGTTCAAAAAGACCTTCCGTTAGCGCATCGCCGCAGCGCACATAGCCATAACCCGTTTCCGCTCGGGTAGGCACTACACCGAAGGTCATCAATTTACCCTGTTGCGCGGGCACCGCAGCCCGCTGCACGGCCGCGCGAAACGCGGCAGTCTCCGTCACATGGTGATCTGCCGGCAAGACCAATAGCAGCGCGTCGGGCGTGTCTGCCTGCGCCTGCAAGGCGGCGAGCGCGATGGCAGGGGCAGTATTGCGCCCCGCGGGCTCCAGAATAATCGTGGCGTTTTCCGCGCCGACCTCGCGTAGCTGCTCGGCCACCATAAAGCGATGTTCGTCGTTACACACCACCATAGCCGGCCCACACCCTAGTCCCTGCAGACGCTGATAGGTCTCCTGAAACATGGAGCCTTCACCCGCAAGGGCTAAAAACTGCTTGGGTCGGGCAATGCGGGAAACCGGCCAGAGGCGGCTACCGACACCACCGGATAGCAACACGGGTATCACCATAACGAGTGGAGCAGGATCAAAAACGAAGGGTGATGCTACTGGAAGCATCGCGATGCGTCACCCCGTTAGTGATTTTTCGGATAACGATAGTGGCGCAGATCCGCGGAACCGCTGTCATCGACACCACGGGTGATGCTCAGCCATCGCTGGATCGTGTCGCGCCCTTCCTCTACAATTACCGCGACAAAGCTCTTCCCGGCGGTGATGCACGTGGTGCTTACCCGTCTCCGTCCTACGCTTTCTGGAAAACTCCCCGAATGACCGAGCGCTCTCCCTTTATTCCGCAGTCGCATTACGACAAGGCCGAGCTGGTGGCCTGCGGCTTGGGCGAGTTATTCGGCCCGGGTAATGCGCAGCTCCCTGTCGAGAATATGTTGATGGTCGACCGCATCACCCATATCAGCTCCGAGGGAGGTGCCGCAGACAAGGGCGAACTCATCGCCGAGCTCGATATTCATTCTGACCTGTGGTTTTTCTCCTGCCATTTCCCTGGCGATCCAGTGATGCCGGGTTGCCTCGGCCTCGATGCCATGTGGCAGCTGGTCGGGTTTTTTCTGGGCTGGCGGGGCAACCCCGGCCGCGGACGCGCCTTAGGGTGTGGTGAAGTGAAGTTCACGGGGCAGATCCTGCCCAGTCACGCTCAGGTGCGCTACCACATCCATATGAAGCGGGTCATTGAGCGCAAGCTGGTAATGGGGATTGCTGACGGATCCGTTTCGGTAGATGGCGAGACCATTTACACCGCATCAGATCTCCGCGTTGGACTGTTCCAGAACACGGAGGCAATGTGATGACCGAGCGGGTTGTAATCACTGGCCTGGGAATCATCTCCTGCCTCGGTAACGACGCCGCCGCGGTGCGAGACGCCCTGTTCAACGGTCGATCGGGTATCGCGTTATACCAGGACCAAATTGATGCCGGCATGCGCTCACAGGTTGCCGGCGCGCCGCAGATTGACCTCTCTGAGCACATTGATCGCAAACAATGGCGATTCATGGGCGACGCCGCAGGCTACGCCTACCTGAGCCTGCAGCAAGCCATTGCGCACGCGGGTCTGACGCAGGAACACATCTCTCACCCCCGCACCGGCATCGTCGCCGGGTCGGGCGGCGCGTCTTCTGCAAATCAGGTAGAGGCAGCAGATATCCTTCGGGACCGCGGTATTCGCAGGGTCGGGCCTTACCGTGTGACGCAGACGATGGGCAGCACCGTATCGGCCTGTCTGGCAACACCCTTTCAAATAAAGGGGGTCAACTACTCGATTTCCTCGGCTTGCTCCACCAGTGCGCACTGCATTGGACATGCGATGGAACTGATCCAACTCGGCAAACAAGACGTGGTGTTCGCCGGTGGCGGAGAGGAGCTGCATTGGACCATGAGCGCGCTATTCGACGCGATGGGCGCGCTCTCAAGCCAATATAACGAGACGCCGGAGCGCGCCTCTCGCGCCTACGATACCGATCGGGATGGTTTTGTCATCGCCGGCGGCGGCGGCATGGTCGTGGTGGAGTCCCTCACCCACGCCAAAGCGAGAGGTGCGACGATACTCGCCGAACTGGTGGGCTATGGTGCGACCTCGGACGGCTACGACATGGTGGCACCTTCTGGAGAAGGGGCTGTGCGCTGCATGCAGCAAGCGATGCAGGCGATCGATGGGAGCATCGATTACATCAACGCTCACGGCACGAGCACCCCCGCTGGGGACATTCAGGAGCTCAATGCGCTGCGCACGGTATTTGGCGATAACGCACCGGTAATTGGCTCAACCAAGTCGCTATCGGGACATTCTCTGGGTGCTGCCGGCGTTCAGGAAGCGATCTATTCGCTTCTGATGATGCAAGACGACTTCATCGCGGCCTCCGCCAACATTGACAATCTCGATGAAGGTGCTGAAGGGATGCCCATTGCAATAGAACGGTTAGACAACGCCGGGCTGAATCAGGTCATGTCAAACAGCTTTGGCTTCGGCGGCACCAACGCAACGCTAATTTTTCGTCGCTACGCCGACTGAGGCGGCCCGGGCCCCGCTGCACTATCAGAGTGCAGACAGCGGCATCACCTCCAGCCAATCGCCTTCCGCCACTGTCGTGCCAGGGGCAATCACCGCCACCCCATCTGCCTCGCTGAGACTACTGAGCACGCCGGAGCTCTGACTTCGGGCAAGATGCGCGCGCATCGCTATCCCCTCGCCGAGCAGCTGGACGCGAAGAAACTCCTCGCGTGCCCCGGGTCGGGACAAGCTAAAAGCCGCTTGCACCGGGAAGCGCAGCACCGACGTCTCCCGCCCCCCCTGACGCGCGATGAGCCAGGGCTTGGCCACCAGCGCAAAGGTGATAAAGGCAGAAACCGGATTACCGGGTAGCCCAAAGATCGGCGTGCCACAAACTTCACCGAATGCGAGCGGCTTACCGGGCTTGATCGCCAGCTTCCAGAGATTCAATGACCCCCGACTTTCAATCTGGCCGCGAACATGGTCTTCCTCTCCCACCGATACGCCGCCCGCCGTCACGACGCAGTCAGCCTCCGCTGCGGCGTGCTCCAACGCCTCGCCGATGCGCTCGGCATCATCAGGGATGTTGCCCAGATCTAGTACCGTCATCCCGAGGGCGCCAATCTGCGCCCCTAAACTAAAGCGGTTACTGTTGTAGATCTGGCCGGAATTCAAATCGCCGCTACCGGGCTCTCGCAGCTCATCCCCAGTGGTCAACACTGCAACAGTGAGTGGCCTGAAGACCTTGACGGCGTCAATGCCCACGGAGGCGAGCAAGCCGATGTCCTGAGGTTTCATGCGCTGCCCGGCTGCCACCAGCAGATCTCCTGGCTGAATATCATCGCCTTGTCGGCGAATATGCTGCCCTGCTATCGCAGCGGGAAGCTTAACGCCCTCGGCCAAGACCTGAGCCTCTTCCTGAAGAATCACCGAATCCGCCCCTTCCGGAATTTCTGCACCGGTAAAGATGCGGGCTGCCGTGCCGTTCTCCAGTGGCGCCGGGACCTGCCCCGCTGGAACACGCTGGCTGAGTGGGAGCACGCCGGGCACGTCGTGACTCGCTACCGCATAACCGTCCATGGCGCTGTTGTCCGCAGGCGGAACCGCTCGGTCAGCACGGATCGCTTCTGCACAGAAGCGGTTGGCTGCTGCCTCAAGCGCCACGACCTCGCGCTCAGGCTCTTCCACGGCAGTGGCGAGGATAAGCTCAAGCGCTTCAGAAAGGGGGGTCAACGCCATCGGTCAGTGGCCTCGCAGCACTCCAACAAAGTTGCAGGGGCGATGTTCGCTATCGAGCTGATCCTGAAGGATGCCCTCCCATGCGGTCCGGCAGGCACCGGTTGAGCCGGGCATACAAAAGATAACAGTGCCATTCGCCATGCCGGCCAACGCCCTCGATTGGACGGTCGAAGAGCCAATTTCGGTGAGGCTTAGCGCGCGGAATACCTCTCCGAACCCGTCGATGGTTTTATCAAATAGGGGCGACAACGCCTCGGGCGTCGAATCACGACCCGAAAAGCCGGTACCACCCGTGGTCAACACCACTTCGATGCCCGGGTTCGCAATCCAGTCCGAGACAATGGCGCGAAGCTGGTAAATATCGTCAAGAGCAATCTGTCGGTCAGCTAGCTCATGGCCCGCCTGCAACAACGCTTCTTCCAAAAACGCCCCCGAGGTATCGGTATCTCGCGTACGGGTGTCACTGACGGTCAAGACCGCCACTTTCAGTGCTGCACTCACTCTGGTTTACCCTTATGCGTCCGCGTAAAGTTCAATGTAGCGCCGAACCGCGCGAGGAACAAATTCCCGCCAACTCAACTGCTGTATACCAAATTGGTGGCGGATCTCAGCACAGTCGAGACTGAGGCTGGTGGGTGAGTCCGCCTGACCTTCGATCAATTCCATGAGCTCCCGAGCCTCGGTGAAGGGCTGGTATTGGGACGCGTTCGCCAATACCGTCTCCATAAAAGAGTAGAGGTTAACTTCGCCGATGCCACTATAGTGATAAAGACCCGAGCGCGGCGAGCCGGCACCCATCTGATCGATAATGCCGTGTATCACCCGCGCGACCTCCGCGACATGAACGGGGCTTCCTCTAGCCTGCTCACTGACTCTGATGCGGTCCCCTCGGGCCAACGCATCCAGAGCCCGCGCCAGAGGGTTGGGTCGACGGCCGCCAAACATTAACCCCAGTCGCAGAATAAATACCTCTTCAAGGGCGGCTTTGAGCAGCTCCTCAACCTCGATTAACGTTTTACCCACTGCGTCGGCGGCGTCTGGTTGATCACTCTCCCGATAAGGGCGGGTCAGCGTGCCGGAAAAGACACGGGCGCTCGAAAGAAACAGGTAGCTCACGCGATCCCGGGCCGCCAGCTCTGCCAACCAGCGGGTGCGTTCAACGTCGGGTTGTCCCACAGGATCGACGCCATCAATTTGAGTGACGAGTCGCGCGTCTAGGATCAGGTCGATGGGCTCGCGGCGAATCAGCTTCTTGACTTGCCTTTCGCGACGCCACCGGGTCGTGTCCATATCGACGCCAACGATCTCATGACGCATCAATGGGGTAGCAAACGACCGAAGGGCGTAGCCCAGCGGAGAATCCAAGCCCAGAACGAGTATGCGCATAAGCAATTAGGGCGTGCGTGACGCGACTCTCAGTGCAGCCCTTGTTTAAAAGGGAATGTCGTCTTCCGGGAAATCAATGGGCGCGGGCTCTGCCGCCGCAGCGGGTGCACTCGAAGCAGGCGCGCTCTGGTAGCTCCCACCATCAGACGCCGCATTACGGCTGTCGAGCATCTGCATTTCCTGGGCCACGATTTCTGTTGAGTAACGGTCCTGACCCGATTGGTCCTGCCATTTTCGGGTTCTCAAAGACCCTTCAACATAGACCTTGGAGCCTTTGCGCAGATACTCGGCGGCGATCTCAGACAGGCGATTAAAAAACACCACCCGGTGCCATTCGGTGCGCTCCTGCTGATCCCCCGTATTCTTGTCGCGCCAGCTCTCGGAGGTGGCGAGACTGATGTTGGTCACACCGCCGCCTGACGGCAGTACACGATGCTCAGGGTCATTGCCCAGATTACCGACCAGAATGACTTTATTAATGCCGCGCGAGGCCATAGGGTTCTCCCTTCTTGCTCCCGGAGCCTTTGCCTGCAAAGCTCACGGATCTATGTGACTGACCTGATGACTATAGCAATGCTGCCGGTCGGGGGGTACATCATTCTCCGACAATTGCACCCTTAAACTGCCGTCATCGGTGTACGGCCATAACGCCAGAGCCCGAAAAGCCAGATCGCGGTGAGTCCGGCGAGGACCATCACTAACCCTAGAGCACCGCCCACGTGCAGCGCGCTTCCACCCAGCACCCCTCCGGTAAACACCCCCAAAAACTGAGCACTGGCGAAGATGCCCATTGCCGTGCCACGCAGTGAGACGGGAGCGAAAATAGAGACCAGCGCGGGCAGAATCGTCTCGAGGGCGGTGAAGCCCGCAAAGAAAAGTACCAGGCCCAGACCCAGCGCCGTCAGGGATACCGCCCACAACGCGATGACCAATCCAATGACTGTCAGCACCACGGTCAGGGCCAATAAGGGGCGCGGGTCCTCGAGCTCATAACGCCGACGGATCAGGAGAGCGACGCCGGGAAGCGCGCCACATAGGGTAGCGAGATACATCCACGCGTGGTGCACCGGCGCTAGCCCCACCTGCTGTGTCATTACCGACGGAATAGCCGTAAAAGCCGCCATCAGCAAAAGGTGCAAACAGAAAATACTGGCATACAGTATTCCCAGCCCCCGCCCCCAGAGCGCTTCGCCAAGGCGTTCGCGGTCTGCAATGTGCGCGCGTCCTCCGTCACTGGGCTGCGGCGTAGCAGGTAACCAGAAGATCACCACCAAAAGCCCCAGCCCCCCCATCACGGCGGTGCTCTCAAATACCCGAGGCAACCCGCCCCAGGCCGCCAGCACCGGGCCCAACACCAGTGCGAGGGCAAAGGAAATACCAATACTGGCACCGATAATGGCGGACGCCTTGGTGCGCTGCTCGATCCGGGTGTAGTCGGCAGCGAGTGCCATGGTCGCGGAAGCAATGGCTCCAGAGCCTTGCAACAGGCGGCCAATCGCCAAACCGAGGAGCGTGTCGGCTGCAGCCGCCACTGCGCTGCCAAACACCAGTAGACTCAGGCCCCCAAGAATCACGGGCTTACGGCCTATCTTGTCCGACAACCAGCCCAGGGGCACTTGCAAGACGGCCTGAGTCAGACCATACGCACCCAGGGCAATCCCGATACTGGCCACATTCGACCCGGCCAGCTCCTGCGTGTAGACCGCGAATAAGGGCAACACCATGAACAGCCCCAGCATCCGCAGACAATAAAGACTGGCCAAGCCCAGCACAGCACGGCGTTCGAGAGCGGTAAAGGGTTCTTTGGCTAACACGAGATCCGTCGCCTAAACGGTTGTTCAGTGTATCACGCGGTCAAAAAGCGGACGGGGGGGTCCGCCGCCGCCGTATCCTCGTATACTGTCACGTTGGCAAAATATTGGGCAGGTCTTACGCATGGATACCATTGAGGTGCGCGGCGCGCGCACCCATAACCTCAAGAATATCGACCTCGATATTCCACGGGATAAACTGGTGGTGATTACAGGCCTCTCCGGGTCGGGAAAATCCTCCC
>CALKEI010000141.1 GCA_938085095.1 uncultured Luminiphilus sp.
AGGGCAAGAGCAACCAATTGGCACTGGCGGCCGCCCAGCAGGTGGCAGAGCACCCGGGTATGTCTTACAACCCACTGTTCCTCTACGGTGGTGTAGGACTGGGCAAAACGCACCTGATGCATGCAGTGGGCAATGCGATGCGCCGAAAAAACCCGGAGGCAAAGATCGTTTACCTGCACTCGGAACGTTTTGTCGCCGATATGGTTAAGGCGCTTCAGCTCAACGCTATCAATGATTTTAAGCGGTTTTACCGCTCGGTTGATGCGCTACTGATTGATGACATCCAGTTTTTCGCGAATAAGGACCGCTCACAAGAAGAGTTTTTTCATACGTTTAATGCCTTGCTGGAAGGCGGCCAACAAATGATTTTAACCTGTGATCGCTACCCCAAAGAGATCGATGGTGTGGAAGAGCGCTTGAAATCTCGCTTCGGGTGGGGGCTGACCGTTGCAGTAGAGCCACCGGATCTTGAAACCCGGGTAGCCATTCTGATGAAAAAAGCCGAACAGAGCCATATCGTGCTTGCGCCAGACGCTGCATTTTTTATCGCACAGCGTATTCGTTCAAACGTGCGGGAGCTGGAGGGCGCCCTAAAAAGGGTAATCGCGAGCGCTAACTTCACAGGTCGGCCCTTCGATATCGATTTGATAAAGGACAGCTTAAAAGACCTGCTTGCCCTGCAGGACAAACAGGTGTCTTTGGACAACATTAAGCGGAAGGTGGCTGAGTATTACAAGATTAAGGTTGCAGACCTGATGTCAAAACGCCGCAACCGATCCGTGGCCAGGCCAAGACAGGTTGCGATGGCGCTGGCAAAGGAGCTGACGCGCCATAGCCTGCCCGAAATTGGTGATGCTTTTGGTGGGCGAGACCACACGACAGTCTTGCACGCGTGTCGTAAAATCAAGGAGCTTCGTGATGTCAGCCCCGACATCAGCGAGGATTATCAGAATCTGCTTCGGGCCCTGACAACCTGACAACCCGATTCACCGGGCCTTGAAATGCCCGGATACCGCAAGACATTAAATGAGCCGAACAACATGAAATTTTCTATTGCCCGTGATGCCCTCGTTAAACCGTTAAATTTAGTGGCGGGGGTCGTCGAACGACGACAAACCCTTCCTATTTTGTCGAATGTGCTACTCGTGCTGGAGGACAAAACGCTTTCCCTTACCGGGACCGATCTTGAGGTAGAGATGGTCGGGCGGGTCGAGTTGGATGCGGCGGGTGTTGATGGGGAGGTGACTGTACCAGCGCGAAAGCTCGTTGATATTTGCAAGTCGCTGCCAGAGGGTTCTACTATAGAATTTTCTCTCGATGCGGGAAAGGCAACGGTGAAGGCGGGCCGGAGCCGCTTTACACTGTCGACGTTGCCCGCGGCGGATTTTCCTTCGGTTGAGGGTGGCGCGGGTTCGGTCGCGTTATCGCTCGGCCAGTCACTGGTGAAGCAGCTAATCGATGGCACTGCTTTCGCGATGGCGCAACAGGACGTCCGCTATTATCTTAATGGCCTGTATCTCGAGATACTGGGTGGCAGGCTTCGCGTGGTAGCGACGGATGGTCACCGCCTGGCCTTGGCCACGGCGCCGGCACTGGTAGAGGCCGCCGATACGGGGGTTATTATTCCAAGAAAGGGCGTACTTGAGCTCTCTCGTCTGCTCGATGGCGAGGCCCCGCTGGAGTTGATAATTGGTACCAACCATATCCGCGCTGTCAACGAGCAATTTACGTTCACTTCGAAGCTAGTTGACGGCAAGTTCCCCGATTATGAGCGCGTAATCCCGAAAAATGCCGACAAGTCTGTGATGGGAGAGCGAGCCGAACTCAAGCAGGCGTTCACACGCACGGCGATCCTGTCGAATGAAAAATATCGCGGCGTCAGGCTCAAACTGTCAGAAAACAGTTTAGACATTACAGCCAATAACCCTGAGCAAGAGCAGGCAGAGGAAGTTGTGGCCGTGCAGTATAGCGGCGCCGAGCTAGAAATAGGCTTTAATGTCAGTTACTTGCTGGATGTGCTGTCGGTGCTAGAGCAGACCCAGGTTCGGTTACTATTATCTGATGAAGCCAGCTCCGCGCTGCTTGAAAATGCTGAAGGGCCGTCTGAGCACGAGCCTGAGCGGCTTTACGTCGTTATGCCTATGCGGCTCTGAGCGCCCTACCCGCTTCAATGTTGGAGCACATTGTCATTGAGGGCGTCAGGAATCTGTCAGCCGTAAAGATTGAGTTGGCACCGGGCGCCACGGCGCTCTTTGGTGCCAATGGTTCCGGTAAAACCAGCTTTCTTGAGGCGGTTCACCTTCTGGGCGCTGGGCGCTCTTTTAGAACACACCAGTCAAAACCGATGATTCAACATGGTATGGATCAATGTCGGGTGGTGGGCCGGGTGAAGCAATCTGGCCACACCCTGACTATGGGGATAGAGAAACATCGTGACGGCACGGTCAGAGCGAGGGTGGACGGTGAAAACACGTCGTCCTTATCGGAGCTCGCGCAACATTTGCCATTGATCCTGCTGGATACAGACGGACTGGGGGTGGTGACAGGGCCGCCAGAGGGGCGGCGCAGGCTATTAGACGGCACGTTGTTCCACGTGGAACAAGGGTTTCTGTCTTTATGGAGGCGTTACGCTCAAACGGTTCGGCAGCGGAATAGTGGGCTCCGCCGTGGTATACTCGATAGTGACAAAGCGTGGCGGCACGAGCTTGCAGAAACCGGCGAGCTTTTGACTGAATTAAGGGCCCATGCAGCCGCGCAATTCGCGGAGAAGTTGATCGAGATGGCGCCCACACTCTCCGCCGATTTGGCCGGGCTGGAGGTGGTGTTTCGTCGCGGCTGGGACCGTAGCCAGACGTTGCTGCAGGCACTGGAGCGCAACGCGGAGAGTGATGCCGCACAAGGCTTCACTCAGGTAGGGCCGCACCGGGCGGATCTGAGGTTGATGCGAGAGGGTGTGGTCGCTTCGGAGGTCTTATCTCGAGGCCAGATGAAGCTGACGCTGGTGGCATTAAAACTGGTTCAGGGTAGGCTGATCGAGGAGGTCTCGGCGGCGGCGCCTTTGTATTTGGTGGACGATTTGCCTGCTGAGCTTGATCGGACGCACTGCGCTAACGTTTGTGAGCAGCTGGGGTCGGGTCGGCAGGTGGTGTTAACGGCGGTGGATCGCACATCGCTTGAAGCGGCCTGGGGCGAGAGTCCTCTTAGTTTGTTCCACGTGGAACAAGGCCAGATGATAGCAGGCTGAGCGGGCTCCATAGAGGTCTGTTTTGGCGAATACAGGCGACTGGAAGACAAAATTAGCGGGGCGGCATGTCAGACGACAACATAGAGAATGCGGGTTCGGGGGATTACGATTCTTCCAGTATCAAGGTTCTGAAGGGCCTCGACGCCGTTCGGAAGCGTCCCGGCATGTATATCGGGGATACCGATGATGGTACTGGCTTGCACCATATGGTGTTTGAGCTGGTCGATAACAGTATTGACGAAGCATTGGCGGGACATTGCAGCCAAATAGACGTGGTCATTCACCCAGACGAATCGGTTACGGTCTCGGATAATGGTCGGGGGATCCCGACTGAGCAGCATGAAGAAGGGGCGTCTGCCGCCGAGGTCATCATGACCGTGCTGCACGCGGGTGGTAAATTTGATGACAACACCTATAAGGTGTCTGGGGGCTTACACGGTGTGGGTGTCTCAGTGGTAAATGCCCTTTCCTCAACCTTGCAACTCACGATTCGTCGCAAGGGGGAGTTGTTTGAGCAAACGTACGCTCACGGCGTACCGGAAACCCCGCTTACGGTTGTTGGCGAAACTGCGGAAACGGGCACATCAGTGCGCTTTACGCCTTCCCCGGACACCTTTACTAACATTGTTTTTCATTACGATATGCTCGGTAAGCGCTTGCGAGAGTTGGCGTTTCTCAATAGTGGTGTACGCATTCTGCTGAAAGATGAGCGCACAGGGGAAGAAGAGCTTTTCGCTTATGAGGGCGGTCTCCGCGCATTTGTTGAGTTTCTGAACCAGAGTAAAACGCCCATCGCCAAAGTGTGTCATTTTCAGGCAGAGGCGGATGATGGCGTCGAGGTAGAGGTGGCGCTGCAGTGGAATGACGGATTCCAAGAAGGACTCTACTGTTACACCAACAACATTCCCCAGCGAGACGGCGGTACGCACCTCGCCGGATTTCGGGCGGCGCTGACTAGATGTTTAAATAATTACATTGAAAAAGAAGGGCTTGCGAAAAAAGCAAAGGTCTCCACGACCGGTGACGACGCCCGAGAGGGTCTCATCGCCATTGTCTCCGTCAAGGTACCTGATCCGAAATTCTCATCTCAGACGAAGGATAAGCTGGTCTCGAGTGAGGTGAAGGCTGCGGTCGAGCAGGCAATGAATCGCTTCTTTAATGATTTTTTACTCGAAAATCCTGCTGAGGCGAAGGTGCTCGTCGGCAAGATGATCGATGCTGCGCGCGCCAGGGAAGCGGCGCGGAAGGCGCGCGAAATGACGCGGCGCAAGGGCGCCCTGGATATTGCGGGCTTGCCGGGCAAGCTGGCGGACTGTCAGGAACGGGATCCCGCCATGAGCGAGCTGTATCTGGTGGAGGGCGATTCGGCGGGAGGATCCGCCAAGCAAGGACGTGATCGGAAGTTTCAGGCGATCCTGCCATTAAAGGGCAAGATTCTGAACGTCGAAAAGGCGCGCTTCGACAAAATGCTGGGATCTGCCGAAATCGGAAATCTTGTCACCGCGCTGGGATGTGGGATTGGCAAGGATGAATTTGACCCCGACAAACTCCGCTATCACCGAATCATTATCATGACCGATGCGGACGTCGATGGCTCGCACATTCGCACACTGTACCTGACCTTCTTTTTCCGCCAGATGCCCGAGCTCATCGAGCGCGGGCACGTCTATATCGCGCAGCCGCCGCTCTATAAATTAACGCGGGGCAAACAAAGTCGCTATCTGAAAGACGAGCCCGCTCTGGCCGAATACCTCACCCAATCGGCATTGGAGGAAGCGGCCATATTCTCAAATGCCGACGCACCGCCTTTGGGGGGGCAGGCACTAGCTGAATTGGTGTCGGCTTATCAGGGTGTGGCTGCCGATATTGATCGGTTGGCGCGCGTCTATCCGCGCGATGTTCTATGGCCAATGGCGGAGGTGTCTACGCTGTCCATCGAAGCGCTGGCATCGGAAGCCAGCGTGCAGGCGTTTGCCACAGAGCTAAGTGAGCGCTTACTAACCTCCCAAGACAAGTCGCTGCAGTACGACATCTTTGTGCGTCAGGATCCCGAGCGGGGGTTTTTCTATCCTGTTGTGCGGCGTACCGCGCACAGTGTTGCCACCGATACCGTTTTAGGTCGAGGTTTTTTTGCTTCACCAGAGTATCTTGCACTGCGTACGTTGGGCGACAGGCTCGATGGTCTGATTGAGCCGGACGGATTTTTCCAGCGAGGAGAAAAGCGCTGCGAAACTCAGGACTTTGCCACCGGGCTTGAATTTTTGTTGGCTGAGGCGCGCAGAGGCTGCGCGATTCAGCGCTATAAAGGTTTGGGCGAGATGAATCCGGAGCAGCTCTGGGAAACCACCATGGATCCAGAAGCAAGACGGATGTTACAGGTCACTATCGAAGACGCGTTTCTGGCAGATCAGATGTTCTCAACTCTCATGGGAGACGACGTTGAGCCACGTCGGGAATTTATCGAGCAGAACGCCTTGGCAGTGGCGAACCTCGATATTTGAGGATTGATTCAATCGATCAGCTGTTGCGATGGGCGTTAGCTGGGGCCCTGCTCTGATTGCTCGGGATCTTGAAGTTCCTCGAGACGCCCCGTATCGATTTCAGGATCAATAGGGGACAGCGCTTCCGGAAAGGATTTGTTGGCTCGCTTGGACAGTGACTGAAATCGAGCAACCTTGCCCACCAGGCCTTGTTTGCCCTGTACCGCTTTCACCGCGTCGTTGTATTTATTGGCCGTGGTAGAGATTGATGCGCCTAGGGCGAACAGCCTCTCGCCGAGCAGGCATACCGTGTTGTAGATATCTCCCGCGCGTTCGCTGATCTCCCTCGCTTCACGATTGCTGTGCTCGATCATCCAGAGGTTGGCTACGGTACGGAGAATAGGCATCAGTGTCGTATGGGATACCAACACCACGTTTTTCTGGTAACCGTGATTGAACAAGCCCCTCTGGCTTCGCATGACCTCGATGTAAGCAGGCTCTACCGGCATGAACATCAGCACAAAGTCCGGGCTTTGCATGCCGGGCAGGTTGGCATAGTCCTTTGCTGACAGCGCATCGATATGATTTTTGACCGCCTTTGCGTGGGCCTCAAGCGCCGCCGTTCGCTCGACATCACTTTCGGCAGTTACGGCCCGCTCGTAGTCAACCAGAGAGACTTTGCTGTCGATCACCAGGTTTTTACCTTCGGGCAGCCGGATCACAAAGTCGGGTAGATGCCGATCCCCCCGTTCGTCTTTGATGGCCACTTGGGCGTCATAGTGTTCGCCTCGCCGGAGCCCTGCCAACTCAAGGGTCTTTTCGAGCTGCGCTTCGCCCCAATTGCCCACCAGTTTTTTGTCACCCTTTAATGCCCGGGTGAGGTTTTGTGCTTCGCCGGACATCGACACACCGACAGACTCGAGGTGTTTGATTTGCTCACTAAGAGACGCGCTGTTGCGCACCATATCGGTGTGCACTTGATTCACCCGCGTCTGAAACTGATCAATTTTTTCCGCGAGCGGCTTGAGCAAGCTGTCGAGGCTTTTCTGATTCGTGTTTTCTAGTGCCTTACCGGATGAGGCAAGTAGTTTTTGACCGATTACCTCAAGCTCCGTTCGCAGCGTTGCGCGAGACTCCTCCGCCCACTTTATTTGACTCTGATGATGGCTCTCCCGCTCAGACAGCGTGGCGTTTTGTGCGCTGAGCTGAGCGTGCAATGCTGACAATTCTTGCTGCCGTTCCGCGAGCTCCGATTCGAGAGCAGCATTGCGCTCGGTCGCTAACGACGCCGCGGTCCGCTGTGTTACCGCGTCCGCGTGTATCGCATTGAGTTCCTTACGCCTTTTATGCAGTTGACCCAGGCTGATGAGAAGGCCCGTTCCGCTAGCGGCGGCAAGCCCCAACCAAAAAAGCGCGTCTCCTATCATTCCGCCGCCAGAGATAACAACGCCAGGTCTGCCAGCTCGGTGAAGAGTGCTCGCAAGCTGCTTAGTAGCCGCAGACGATTCAGCCGTTCGTTGGGGTCTTCAGCATTGACCATAACGGTCTCAAAGAAATCATCTACTGGACCTCGGAGTTGGGCCAGCTGGTCCAGCGCGGCTTGATAGTTTCGGTCTTTCAGCAGGGGCATCAAGGCCGCCCCAACAGCCGTGACGGCTTCTTGCAGCGCTTCCTCTGCTGGTTCGGTGAAGCGCTTGGGATCGGGCGCGTTGCCATCCGCCTCGTCGGCTTTGGCAAGGATATTTGCAACCCGCTTGTTGGCGGCCGCAAGGTGTTCTGCAGTGTTGGACCCGGCAAACTCAGCGAGCGCACGCACCCGAAGATCGATATCAAACAGATCAGTGATACCGGTTGCCAATACCGCACGGACGACGGAGATATGGATGTTCTGTTCGTCGTACCAACTCGTGAGTCGCTCTAGAGTGTACTGGAGCACCGCATCGGCCGTATCGGCCGAGAGTGTTGCCGAATGTTGTTCACAGGCGCTTTGGAGCCACTGGTTTAGCGATAGTGGCCGCTCGATGGCAATGAGCATTCTGACTACTGCAAGTGAAGCGCGGCGCAGGGCAAACGGATCCTTTGACCCCGTGGGCGGCTCTCCGATACCGAAAATACCCACCAGCGTGTCGAGGCGATCTGCGAGCGCGAGCGCGGTCGCCTCAGCGGAGGCGGGCAGGCGATCACCCGCAAAGCGGGGGTAGTAGTGCTCTTCGATGGCTTGGGCAACGGCTGCCACTTCGCCGTCGTGCTGCGCATAGTGTGCGCCTGCAATTCCCTGTAGCTCCGGAAATTCCAGCACCATCTCTGAGACCAGGTCGCATTTACTGAGTTGCGCCGCGCGTTCAGTGACCACGCCGTCGGCGTCAATGGCGCTTGCCAGCTCAGTCGCAACGGCGGAAATCCGCTGAGTTTTGTCCAGCAAGCTGCCGAGTTGATGCTGAAACACCACGCTGGCCAGCCGTTCTTGTCGGGAGACCAGGGGAGACTTTTTGTCGTTTGCAAAAAAGAAAGCCGCGTCGCTTAATCGGGGGCGAATGACGCGCTCGTTACCCGTTACCACTGCGTCGGGCTCCCGGCTGTCGATATTGGATACCGTGATAAACGCGGGCAACAAGGCGCCACTTTTAGCGTCGTTCAGATGAAAATATTTTTGGTGCGTTTTCATCGCCGAGATGAGGGCCTGCGCCGGCACCTCCAGAAAATCAGGGTCAAAGCTACCGCGCAGTGCTGTGGGCCATTCCACCAGCCCGGTCACCTCGTCCAATAAGTCATCAGCCAGGGCGACAACCTCACCCTGCTTGGCCAGCGCAGAAACCTGCTCGGCGATGCACGTGCGTCGCTCCTCTGCGTCAACGAGCACGCGCGCGTCACGCAGCACGTCGCGATAGACGCCTGGCGACGCGATGGGCCGCGGTTGGTTGTCATGAAACCGGTGGCCGCGGCTGTCCCTTCCACTGGACAGACCAAAAAGTTCCAGCGGCACGATATCGTCACCCAGGAGCAATACCAGCCATTGCACCGGTCGCAGAAACTCATCTCTGGACCGGCCCCATCGCATTCGTTTCGATACGGGTATACCCGATACGGCGCTGGCGATAATGCTCGGCATCACGTCCGCAGCTTTGGCGCCGTTTACCGACACATGAGCGGCAATTCTCTCCACACCCTGCTCTTCAACCACCGACAAGTCATCAGGTAAAAGCCCTTGTTTCTTGGCGAAACCCTCGGCCGCCTTGGTCCACTGACCCTTCTCGTCTCGCGCTGCTGATAGCGGAGGGCCGACTACATTGTTTTCGGTGTCTGGCGCCTTGATGCCGACACTCTGAACCCAGACCGCCAGTCTTCTCGGCGTGGAGAACTGGTGCACCTCGGCAAAGGGCAGGTCGTGCTCTTTCAGGCCGTTTACGATCCCTTTGGACAGTGAGGCGGCCATGCCAGAGATCTCCCCCGCAGGCAATTCTTCTGTACCCAATTCGAATAACAGATCAGCTGAGGTCATCGCTGGCTGTCTCCCGCAATGTCTAGTTGCGCTAAAGCGGCGGCGCCAAGGTCTGGATCGGCTTGTGGAAAGCCCAGCGCGCCGCGCGCCGCTACGTAAGCCTCTGCGGCGGCGCGCGCGAGCGTGCGGACGCGCAGAATGTAGCGCTGCCTCTCGGTGACGCCAATGGCATGTCGAGCATCGAGCAAATTAAAGGTGTGAGACGCTTTCATCACATATTCGTAGGCGGGCAAGGGAAGTTGCTTGGCTGCCAATCGCATCGCCTCCTGTTCACAGAACGCGAACTGTGCAAACAAGTGCTCAACATCGGCCTCGATAAAGTTAAAGGTCGACATCTCGACCTCGTTCTGATGATAGACATCTCCGTAAGTGACGGGTCCGGAGGCGGTTTCTGCCCAAATCAAATCGTAGACAGACTCGACGCTTTGCAGATACATCGCAATGCGTTCGAGTCCATAGGTCAGCTCGCCCGTAACGGGATAGCATTCCAGGCCGCCGGCTTGCTGAAAATAGGTGAACTGGCTGACTTCCATGCCATTCAGCCACACTTCCCAACCGAGACCCCAGGCCCCGAGCGTAGGGGACTCCCAGTTATCTTCTACAAAGCGAATGTCGTGCACCAGCGGATCAATACCCAGCGCAAACAGACTGCCCAGATAAAGATCCTGAAAATCTGCGGGCGAGGGCTTCATGACGACTTGAAACTGATAGTAGTGTTGCAAGCGATTGGGGTTTTCACCGTAGCGCCCATCTGCCGGCCGTCGACTCGGCTGCACGTAGGCCGCGTTCCAGTTCTCGGGACCTAGCGCTCGCAGAAAGGTTGCAGGGTGGAAAGTGCCGGCACCGACCTCCATGTCGAGTGGCTGCAAAATGACGCAGCCATGACTGGCCCAGTAATCCTGCAGTCGCAGAATAACCTCTTGAAATGTCGCAGGCGCCACAGAAAAAAACCTAAAAAGGGAAACAGCCGTTAGTATAACTGCGTTGTCCGCGCCATAATCAATTTTCCCATCACTGACCCGGTCAAGTTCTGAACTGTTTATGTCTGTATCGCCGAAACCTCTCTGGTTGGAGTGGACCGTGATTCTGCTCATCAGGCTGATGATTGTCGTCACCCGGCTGCTTCCTCTCGCACACGCGCGGGCGCTGGGCAGATGGGTGGGAGCGGGCCTCTATCACTTGAATAGCCGCATGCGCCGGGTGGCCATTAGGAATCTAGAATTGGCTTATCCAGACTGGCCCCCTTCGAGACGCAGATCGCTCGCTCGACAGAGCGTTCAGTCGACGGGCGAGTTGATGGCTGAAATGGGCCGCGTCTGGACACAGCCCTGGAGCCGCACCGAGTCCATGATCGAGGTCGAAGGGGTGCAATGCGTTACGGA
Organism: uncultured Luminiphilus sp.; assembly: GCA_938085095.1. Lineage (GTDB taxonomy): Bacteria > Pseudomonadota > Gammaproteobacteria > Pseudomonadales > Halieaceae > Luminiphilus. The sequence goes on from CALKEI010000141.1 coordinate 10,606, forward strand.
GGCGCTGGCGACCGGCCAGGGCGTCATTGTGTTGGGCCCTCATTTGGGTAATTGGGAGTTACTGGGCATGCACCTTGCGACGCTTGGGAATCTCGTTGCGCTATACGAACCGCTGCCTTTTCGTAAACTTGATCAGCTGGTCCACCGGAGTCGGCAGCGCACAGGAGGAAAGCTGGTGCCGACTACACCTCGCGGCATCGCAGAGCTGGTTCGCTCCGTCCGAGCGGGTGGAATCACGGGTATTTTGCCTGATCAAGTCCCTAGCGATGAGAGAGCAGGGCTTAATGTTCCGTTTTTTGGAGTTGACTGTTTTACAGCCTCGCTGGCAAGCAACCTCATCAGAAAGTCAGGCGCTGCGCCAGTTATGGGCACAGTTTTGCGCACACCAACCGGATTCCGCGCAGTGTACCGACCGGCTGAACCCGGTGTTCTCAGCAACGATGCCGCTGAGGCGCTGAGCGCGATCAATCTCGGTGTGGAGAAGCTGATTGCGCATGATGCCGGGCAGTACCAGTGGCAGTACAAACGATTTCGGTGCCGGCCACGCGGCGCGGTTGATCACTACGACTGGGCCGCAGCGCCACTGCTTGATGAAGTGAGCAGGAACTCGTGACGCGAGTGACGGGAAAGATCATCGCTGGCGTCATCGGGTTTCTGGCGTTTGGTCCCGCTGGCTTGCTTTTTGGATTGGTCATCGGGCATGCATTTGACCAAGGGCTGTGGCGTGCGCTGCAACTGTCGGGCCCCGAGGCCGTGCACATCATGCGCGCGCAATTCTTTGAGACCACCTTTACGTTGCTGGGGTTTGTTGCCAAGGCAGATGGACGGGTATCCGAGGCGGAGGTGGCCCAAACCGAGGCCCTGTTTGCGCAACTTAGGCTCAATGTGAGCCAGCGCCGGAGCGCCATCGAACACTTTAAAAAGGGTGCCTCGACGGGATTTGATCCCGTGCCGACGGTGGCAAAGTTTATCGACTGTCTCGGCCCACGGCGTCAGGCGCAGCGCACGTTAATGGCCTTTTTGGTCGGCATGGCGCTGGCCGATGGCACTTTTGCCGAGACAGAGCGTGGCGCATTGTATCGGCTCGCTGAGTTGCTGACGTTACCGCGACAGGAGGTCGATCAACTGATCTCCATGCTCAATGCACAGGCACAGTTTCAGCAGGGTGCGCATCAGCGATCTTCGGGGAGAGGCGGCTATTCTGCGCCCAGAGACCGTGAAACGGAGCTCGCGACAGCCTATACCGCGCTTGGCCTAAAGGCAGATGCCACCGATGCAGAAGTGAAGCGAGGTTATCGCAAACTGATGAGCGAAAATCACCCTGACAAGCTGATCGCCGAGGGTGTTCCCGACGAGCTGCTTCGCGTTGCCACCGAGCGTGCACAGGAAATTACCGCTGCCTATGAAGTTATTCAGCAGTCCCGAGGGTCCAAATAAACCGGAGCGGTGGGGTTGATCAGTGTCGCCAGAAGGCGGGCGTGAGCAGCACTAATAAAGTGAACACCTCGAGACGCCCCATCAGCATGGCGAGGCAGAGAATGATTTTGCCGGGCTCGCTCACGGCCCCGTAATGATCCGCCACCTCGCCAAGCCCCGGACCCAGATTGTTCATCGTAGCGACCACCGCGGAAAAAGCGGAAATAAAATCGAGGTCGGTGGCCAGCAAGGCTAACCAGATCATCACGAAGCAAAACATGTAGACCGCAAAAAAGCTCCAAACCGCGCTAATGACCTCTGTTTGCACGCGGCGCGCATCGAGCTTGAGGGGAATCACGGCGTTAGGGTGCAGAAGCTGCCGAAGCTCTCGCATTCCCTGCCGAAAGATGAGCAAAATTCTCATGGCTTTCATGCCACCACCGGTTGATCCCACGCAACCTCCCATGAAGCTCAAGATCAAAAGGAGTATCGGTAGGAACAACGGCCAGACTGAAAAGTCCTGGGTGGTAAATCCTGTTGTGGTAGCAATTGAAATGGTTTGGAAGAGGCCGTGAATGATGCTGTCCTCGAAATCGAGAGTTTCGGTTGTGAGCAAAAGGCAACATACCACTACGGTGGCTAACGCAATCACAGTAATAAAAAACGCCGTTTCGGAATCTCGTGCATAGACGCGCACATTGCGGCGTTGCAGGGCGATGAAATGCAGCCCGAAATTGAGGGCGGACAGCAGCATGAAGACGGAGCTGACTAGCAGTACGCGGTTTTGTTCGTAGTATCCGAGGCTTGCGTCGTGGGTCGAAAAGCCGCCGATCGCGACAGTAGAGAAGGCATGGCAGATGGCATCGAACGCCGACATGCCAGCGGCAAAGTAGCTCACGGTGCAGGCGATGGTGAGCAGCAGATAAATACCGAACAGGGCTTTTGCGGTGCTGGTGATTCGCTGTGTGAGTTTGCGGTCCTTCGAGGGTCCGGCGCTTTCAGCTCGGTAGAGCTGCATGCCGCCGATTCCCAGCATGGGTAGGATCGCCACTGCCAAAACAATGATGCCGATTCCGCCTAACCACTGCAGTAGCTGCCGGTAAAGGAGTATGGATTGTGGCAGGGTGTCCAGACCGGTAATCACGGTTGCACCGGTGGTGGTGAGACCGGAAATAGACTCAAAAATAGCCGCGACCGGGCTGAGGTCCAATCCCGGGGATAGCCATAGCGGAATGGCGCCAAACAGTCCCAAGACAACCCAGAAAAGTGCAGTGACCAGAAACCCGTCTCGAATATTCAGGTCGCGGCTCAGATGCCGAGTGGGTAGCCACAGCATGACGCCCGCAAAGAGTGTTGTCGCGAGGCCGGTCGCAAAAGCGGATTCGATACCATCCTTGGCGGTGAGCGACAGGAAGAGCGAGGGAAGCATCGCCGTGCTGAATAGGATCAGCAGTACGCCAATGATTTTGAACGACATAGCGAACTGCATCAGATAAAGCCGAAGCCCACCGCAAACAGCTTTTCCACCGCCGAGATTTGTGTGCGATCCGTCAGGAATAGAATAACGTGGTCATCTGCCTCCACTGCCACATGACCGTGGGCGATGAGCACTTCTTCCCCTCTCAGAATGGCGCCCACTGTCACGCTGGAGGGCAGGTTGAGCTCATCGAGCCGGCGCCCCACGACCTTGGAAGACCGCGAGTCACCATGGGCGGTCACTTCGATGGCTTCGGCAGCGCCGCGGCGCAACGAGTGCACGGCGCTGATGTCGCCACGTCGCACATGCATGAGCAGGCTACTGATCGTGATTTGTTGTGGCGAGATGGCGATGTCGATCTCTTCGCCAATGAGATCTGCGTAGGCAGAGTTAGTAATCAGCGTAATCGCTTTTTTGGCGCCGAGCCGCTTTGCCAGCATGGACATCATGATGTTGGATTCATCGTTGTCTGTTAGCGCACAGAACACATCCGTGTTTTCAATATTTTCCTGCTCAAGGAGGAGGGGTTCGTTGCCGCTGCCATGCAGCACAATGCTGTCTTCCAGCATGTCTGATAGCACTCGACAGCGGTCATAGGAACGCTCGATAACTTTAACCTGATGCTGTTTTTCGAGGCGCTTGGCGAGGGTGGAACCAATATTCCCGCCCCCAGCGATCATGATGCGGTGGTAAGGCTTATCAATTTCCCGGAGCTCCGAGGTGACTTCGCGAATGTGCTCCCTGGCGGCGATAAAAAAGACTTCATCATCCGGCTCTACGACGGTTGAGCCTTCGGGAATAATGGGATCACCACTGCGACGGAAGATCGCGGCGACACGGGTATCGACGCGGGGCATATGCTCGCGAATTTCCTGCAGCTCCCGACCCACGATGGGCCCGCCGGTGACCGCTTTAACCGCGACAAGCTGAATCCTGCCGTCGGCAAAATCCAACACCTGTAGTGCGCCTGGATTGGCAATCAGTTGTTCGATATTGCGTGTGACCAGTTGCTCCGGACCGATAATCACATCGACAGGGATAGCCCCCGAGTCAAACAACGCTTCGTGTTTGGCGAGGTAGTCTGCTGAGCGGACCCGGCTGATTTTGGTGGGTGTGCGATACAGCGTGAAGGCCACCGAGCAGGCCAACATATTGATTTCGTCACTGTCAGTGACGGCGATCAGCATATCGGCATCTTCTGCGCCGGCGTTTAAAAGTGTGGAAGGGTGGGCGGCATTGCCTAGCACCGTGCGAATATCCAAGCGTTCCTGAAGGCGCTTCAGGGTGGCCGCATGCTCGTCTACGACGGTAATGTCGTTTTGTTCATCGGCGAGGTGTTCGGCGAGTGTTCCGCCGACTTGCCCCGCTCCGAGGATAATAATTTTCACCGGCCTCTGGACCCTCCCAACGACCCGACCACACCTTAAACCAAGTGAAACCCGCCACGCCATGTGGATTAGTCACGTTGGTGGGAGTGGGTAGCAGTGTTACTCGGCAGCTCTGCGCAGCATTGAAAAGTAGAGTCCGTCGCCTCCTTCCGGATGGGGCAGCGTTTGCCAACCATACCGTCGCGCCAACCCATCAGGCAGCTGTAGCGGCTCGACCACTACGCCGCTGCCGCTTGCGGCAAAACGCGCGATGACGTCATCGTTCTCTGCCTGTAACAGTGAGCAGGTCACGTACAGCAACCTCCCATTCACTTTGAGGGCCGGCCAAAGGCCTTGCAGAATGGCCAACTGCTGGCGGGCAAATCCGTCGATATCATCGGGCTGTCGGAGGATTTTGATGTCTGGGTTGCGACGCATCACACCGGTCGCTGAACACGGAACGTCCGCCAAAATGGCATCAAACGGGCTGGCTAACAGCGCGTCCGGTAGCGCGCTTGCATCGGCCACAGCCGTGGACAGGGTGATCCCTAGCCGAGAACTATTTTCGAGTACCCGCTGCAGCCGTGGCGCACTGATGTCAGCGGCAACTAGCGCTTCCAGCGCCGGTTGCAGCTCAAGAAGGTGGCAGGCTTTTCCACCCGGTGCTGCGCAGGCATCGAGAATGCGCTCTCCAGGTTGTGGGGCCAAAAGGTGCGCGACGTGCTGTGCAGCACTGTCCTGCACGCTGGCTGCGCCATCGAGAAACCCCGGCACTGTCGTGACATCCATTGGACGCGCTAACACTACGCCGTCTGCTGTCGAGAGGCAGGCTGATGCACTGACGCCTGCGTCGGCCAGCGTCTTGAGATAATCCTCTCGCAAAGCGCTTTGCCGATTGACTCTCAAGGCCATGGGCGGCCGCTTGCGAGCGGCTAGCGCAATCTGCTCGATGCCGTCACCGTATTCCGTATTGAGTCGGTCGTGCAGCCACATCGGTAGCGCCCTCTGCTCCGAAACAGACAGCGTGTCAGCGGGGGTGGCTGCGCGTTGAAAAGAACGCAGCACGCCATTGATCACGCCGGTAGCCCACGGCTTCTTCAGGGTTCGCGCCGCGTTAACGGTCTCCGAGACCACCGCGTGTGCGGGTGTATTAAGGCGCTCGAGCTCATACATCCCGACGCAGAGCAGCGCCATGACATCCTGATCTTTGCGTCGCAGCGGCTTAGCGAGAAAGCCCTGGCAAATGGCAGTGAGATAAGGCCACTCGCGCAGCGTTCCGTATACCAATTCCTGGCAGAGCGGGCGCTGCGACTCATCAGTGGCGTCCAGTGCTGTGGGTAAGAGTCGATTGAGCGAATGACCACCCATCACTCGGTGGATAATGCTTGCGGCGACAGCGCGAGGGGCAGACATGGTCAGACGCCGGTTGCGGCGGTAAACAATTGGCCCGGCTGCAAGCGCTCACGGTGACCATTGAGTAGTGTGGCAATAGGCTGGGCTTTGGCGCCCGGCAACTGCGCCTCAGTAATCACCAGGATGCCGTTGCCACACCCCACCTGCAGTCCGGTCTCGTCTGCCGATAAAATTTCCCCGGCGCGGCCGTTATGAGGCTGTGCCGCAGCGTAGGCTGACAGCACTTTAAAGCGATCGCTTTGCAGATGGGTGTAACACCCCGGTGCGGGACAAAAGGCGCGAATCCGGCGGGCTAGATCGGCAGCGTGGCCCGACCAATCGAGGATCGCCTCTGTCTTATCGATTTTATGGGCATACGTCGCCGCGCTGTGGTTTTGTGGCGGCGCTGCGGCGAGCAGCGTGTCGATCTGGTCGAGGCTCGCAGCTAAGGCGGCAGCACCGATTTCTGCAAGATCATTTAGCAGCGCGCCACTGGTGTGATGTGGCTGGATGGGGAGCATTCGGGTGAGGAGCACTGGGCCGGTATCCAAACCTGGCTCCATAGCCATCACGCTGACCCCCGTTTCCGCGTCTCCCGCCTCAATCGCCCTCTGAACCGGTGCTGCGCCGCGCCAACGAGGCAGCAGCGATGCGTGTACGTTGAGGCATCCAAGGCGAGGAATCTGCAAGATGGCAGGGGGCAGAATCAGTCCGTATGCCACCACGATCAGGATATCGCAATCGAAGCCCGTCAAGATGGCCTCGCTCTCGGCAGTCTTAAGCGTTTCTGGCTGCCAGACGGGCAGGCCTTTATCCAGTGCCACTGTCTTGACCGGAGAGTGCTGCAACCGCTTGCCGCGACCTGCGGGCCGGTCGGGTTGACTGATCACCGCCACAATCTGGTGGGGCCCGTCGATCAGGCCTTCAAGATGCCGGGCAGCGAAGCCCGGGGTGCCGGCGAAAACAACTTTGAGCGGCGTCGCCATGTATCAGGAACGACGCTTTTGTTCTTTGACGAGCTTGCTGCGAATCCGCTGTCGCTTTAGCGGCGATAAATAGTCGACGAACAGTTTTCCTTCAAGATGGTCGATTTCGTGCTGCAGGCAAATGCCCATCAAGCCATCAAGGCGCTCGGTGAAAGGCCGGCCGTCGCGATCCAGCGCGGCGACCTCAATAATGCTCGGACGCTCCACTGTTTCGTAGAACCCTGGCACCGACAGGCAGCCTTCGTCGTAAGTGCCGAGCGCGTCGTCGATGATAGTGATCTCAGGGTTGATAAACACGCGTGGATTCGAATGGTCGTCGGTAATATCCATGACGATGACGCGCTCATGAACGTCCACTTGGCTCGCGGCCAAACCGATGCCGGGTGCTGCGTACATCGTTTCGAACATGTCGTCGATCAGCTGCTGAATTCTCGCATTGACCTGCGCAACCGGCACTGCGCGGGTGCGCAGCCGCGGATCGGGGAATTCAAGAATTGAAAGTTGCGCCATAGGCTTATGGTTCCAGTGCCGAGCGGGGAAAAGTGTTCGGATTTGGTCTTGCCCTGCCCAAATCACCCCCGCACACTAAGATTATACCGCGATGCCATGGATCTGCAGGCAGAGGGAGCGGGCAGCAAACAGTGGAGTGAATGCTGTGAGAGCGAGCAAAGGAATTGCGATGTGTATCAACCGTAACGGCGACAAAGGCCGCAGTCATTGGGCCGTCGCATTCAGACCTGTTGGCCTGTGGGCATTGCTCCTTCTGATGAGCTCGGGATGGGTAGGCGCTCAGCCTGAGGAGCCGCTCACCCTCAACCCCGATGTCCCCTTGACCTACACTGTTCAAGCCGGAGACACCCTCTGGGATATTTCAACGCTGTTTCTGCGAGATCCTTGGCGATGGCAGGAGCTGTGGGCGGGCAATCCACAGGTCGATAACCCCCACCTGATCTACCCCGGCGACACGCTGAGTTTGCGGTGGGAGGCGGGGCAGCCGAGACTGGTTCGTATAGACCACGGAGATATCAAGCTCTCACCCAGCATGCGCGCGAGTCCGCTCGATCTGGCGATTCCCGCGATCTCGCGCCAACAGATCGGCCCCTTTTTACGCCAGCACCGGGTGGTTGAGGCGCTCGAACTGGAACAGGCACCTTATATCGTAGCGGGCGAGGCAGGACGGTTGATCAGCGGGGTGGGGGATACCGTTTATGCCACAGGCGCCTGGCAAACGGCGCGTAGCTACCGGGTGGTCCACCGTGCCGAAAAACTGAAGGATCCTATTAGCGGCGAGGGGCTGGGTATTTTTGTCATGGATGTGGGTGAGGCGAGGTTACTGAACTCGCCCTCTGAAGAGGCGGTGGTGGCGCTGACCGTTGCTGAGATGCGCGAGGAAATCCGTATTGGCGATCGCCTGCTGCCCGTGACCGAATCAGCGGTTGAATCAACGTATCAACCGCAAGCCCCCGAAACTCCCATCGCCGGGGCTTACATGATCGCAGTGGCCGGTGGTGTGACCCAGATCGGTGCGCTGGATATTGTGGTGATTAATCGCGGTGCCCGCGAGTCGCTGCGGGTGGGTGATGTGCTGGCAATCGATCATGCAGGTGAGCGCGTGCAGGACCCTGTGACCGGTAAGCAGGTGGGTTTGCCTGACAGACAGGCGGGTGTGCTGATGGTGTTTTCGGTATACGAGCGCGCCAGTTTCGGCTTGGTGCTGGAGGCGACGCGCCCCTTGGCGGTCGGCGACAAGCTGCGCAACCCTTAAGGTAAACACCGCAGGACAATTCTCTACAGCGCCTTGAGTGAGCGCTGCATCATGACGACGTGGCTCAAGGACGAGCAATGGCACATCAGTTTGGAATCGATAGTGACGCAGACGCGCGGTGGTTGACCCTGACTCGCAGTGTTGAGGTGGGTGCCCGCTGGCTCGATCAGGTACTGCAGCAATGCGCTAGCCCTGAGGCAGTGCTGAGTTGTGCGGGAGATGCTGCGCTTGCATTGGGGCTTGAGCCATTACAGCGAGCGCTCGACAATCCGCTTCCCGCCGAGTTACCGGAAAGGCTTCTTTCGGATCCGGCACTGTTTGTGGTGACAACGCGGGACCCGGAGTATCCGCCGCTGCTGGCACAGTGCAGCGACCGGCCGCCTTTTTTGTTTGTTCGGGGCGCGCCGCAGCACCTGACGGCACGCACCGTATCGATTGTCGGCACGCGGAAACCCTCTGTTGAAGGTCGGCGCGCGGCCAAAGAATTCGCAGCGGCGGCCGCCAGGACCCGCCTCAGTGTGGTCAGCGGTCTGGCCTTGGGGATTGACGGCATTGCGCACGACGCGGCATTGGCTGCCGGAGGCTGCACGATCGCCGTACTGCCATCGGGACTCGATCGGATCTACCCAGCCCGCCACCACGATCTGGCAGAGCGGGTGGCGAGGGGGGGTGCATTGGTTAGCGAATTCCCCTTGACCACCCCGCCCCGAAAACATCACTTTCATCGACGCAATCGGACCTTGTCAGGATTTAGCATGGCTACGCTCGTTGTTGAGGGAGGGCGTCCGAGTGGCACGCTGCTGACCGCGTCGGCTGCGGCGGATCAGGGTAGGGATGTCATGGTGTTACCGTGGTCGATTTATCACCGCGAAGGGGCGGGTTGTCGATATTTACTTGAGGATGGCGCGTTACTGGTTCAATCGACGGAGGCGATGTGTGCGCACCTCGGAGTTACGCCGGTGCCTGAAGGAGCGGTCGCGCTTCCCTCCGAGCCTGTGCCAGTAGAGCGCCGTGACACGAGTAATTTGAGTGCGGATCAGAGGACGTTACTGTCGCTGCTGGGGAGTGGCACTCACAGCGCCGAATTGCTCGCCCTGCAACTCGAGTGGGATCTCGATCACTGTCTCGCTTGTCTGTCAGCGCTGGAGGTCGCGGATCGAATTCAGAGGGCGCCCGGCGGCTATAGCGCAATGACCTGACCCCTCCTGTTGGCACGGCCGCGACCAAACCCCAGCGCCCTGCCGGCATTGGCTACCGGGCCCGAGTCTGGGGTAAGGTAATTATCCGTTCGCCACGCCACATGGACATGACATCAGCCGCCACACCCATGCTTCACTCCCGCTGGCGAGTACCTTATCTGGGCTCCGCGCTGGCAGCTGGGGCCGTGGTGGCCTGTCCAGCTGAGGGCGTGTGGGGTTTAAGCTGTAATCCGTTCGACGAGGCGGCGGTGCACAATCTGCTCGCTATGAAACAGCGTTCGGTCAGCAAGGGTTTGATTCTGGTTGCGTCGACCAGCGAGATCTTCGGCGAGGTGTTGCAAGGTTTACCCCTCGATCAGCAGAGAGCGGTACTGGCCTCATGGCCCGGCCCCCATACCTGGCTGGTGCCGCATAGAGGGCTCTATCCGCCGTGGGTCACGGGCAATAGTGCTGAGGTGGCGATTCGCGTCACCTCGGCGCCCGCATTGTCTGCATTGTGTGACGCGGTTGCGGGGCCACTGGTGTCGACGAGCGCAAATCCTGCAGGCTTACCACCTCCTCACGCTATGTGGGAGCTACGGCGTTATTTCGGTGCGGCGCTGCCTGCCTTGCCAGCCGCTATTGACCCAGAGGGCAAACCATCAACAATACGCCGAGTCGGGGATGGAAAGCTTGTCCGCGGATAATTACACATTAAGGAGCAGTCGATGGATGCGGCGGCGGTAGAAACGTACCTCACATCGTTACAAACCCGGATCTGTTCGGCCCTCGAGGCGATTGATGGCAGTGCAACGTTTGCGTCGGAATCGTGGGATCGTCCCGAGGGGGGTGGAGGCATCAGCCGAGTATTGGCAGAGGGCGACATTATCGAAAAAGGGGGTGTTAACTTTTCGCACGTCGTGGGAGCCGGTATGCCCGCGTCGGCAACGCAGCATCGACCCGAACTTGCGGGTCGCAGCTTTCGGGCTATGGGCATATCGCTAGTCATTCACCCGCGCAATCCCCACGCGCCCACTTCCCATGCCAATGTGCGCATGTTCATGGCAGAGAAGCCGGGTGAAGAACCGGTTTGGTGGATGGGCGGGGGCTTTGATCTGACCCCCTACTACGGCTATGAGGAAGATGCGGTCCACTGGCATGAGACCGCGAAGGCTGCCTGCGACCCTTTCGGCGACGAGGTTTATCCACGTTTCAAGAAGTGGTGCGACGATTACTTTTATTTGCCCCATCGGCAGGAGCCGCGGGGTGTGGGCGGGTTATTTTATGACGACCTCAATGACTGGGGTTTTGAGCAAACCTTCGCCTTTATGCGCAGTGTGGGCGATGGCTTCCTCGAGGCCTATGTGCCCATTCTCCAGCGGCGAAAGGAGATGCCGTGGACGGAGTCCGAGCGCCAGTGGCAACTGTATCGACGTGGCCGCTACGTGGAGTTCAATTTGGTCCATGACCGTGGAACCTTATTCGGGTTGCAAACCAACGGGCGCACGGAGGCAATACTCATGTCTTTGCCCCCCCTTGTTCGCTGGGAGTATGGCTATAGGCCTGCTGAGGGGACCCCGGAAGCGACGCTCATGACGGACTTTTTAAGACCGCGGGACTGGCTGGGGCTAGAGCCTGCTGCGAGCACCTCGTGATGCGCTCGCCATCGCTAAGTTTATGGCCGCCCAGCGGCTTTGCCGATCTGATCCGATGACATCTACCCACCTAATTCCGGGCCGCTTCGCGGTCGTGGGTAACCCCATTGAACACAGTCTGTCGCCCCTGATCCATTCGTCTTTTGCGCAGCAGAGTGGGCGCCAAATCGATTATCGGGCTGAGCTTGTTGATCTAGATACATTTGAGACATGGGTAACCGCTTTCTTTCAGCAGGGTGGACGAGGGCTCAATGTGACCCTGCCCTTCAAAACGCGCGCCTATGAACTGGCCCATGAGGTCTCGGATAGAGCGCGGGCCGCTGGTGCCGCCAACTTTCTGGCTCAAAATGCGGCTGGGCAGATTCTTGCCGACAACACAGATGGCAAAGGCATGGTGACAGACATGACCGATAATGCGGGCTGGCTACTCAATGGTGCGCGGGTGCTGGTACTGGGTGCGGGGGGTGCGGTAAAGGGCGTGATCCCGTCTCTGCTGCAGGCTGCGCCCGAGTGTATCGTTGTGGCCAATCGCACGGCGGCGCGCGCTGAAGCCCTGGCTTCAGAGTGGATAAATCAATCAATCCCGGTGTCCGGAGGGAGTTACGAGCTGGCGCTCACGACGCCCTGGGATGTGGTCGTCAATGGCACCAGTACGGGGCTGTCGAATGAGATGCCGGCGTTGCCCGCTGAGGTCATCTTGGCAGAGGGCTGCCGCTGTTTCGACATGGCTTATGGCAAAGGGCCTACGCCGTTTATGTCTTGGGGAGCCGACCAAGGCGCCACGGCAGTCAGAGATGGGCTGGGCATGCTGGTTGAACAGGCGGCCGAAAGCTTCTGCTTGTGGCTGGGTGATTATCCCGAGACACGGCCAGTGATCTCGGCGCTAAGGGAGCACTCGCAGGCGGCGCGCTAGGCGCTGTTGTCGAGGTATCGCTGTTTGAGCGAGGTATAGCCGGCAGCACTGTAGGGCAAAAAGCGAATCTCTTCTTCGGTCAGCGCGCGCACTTCCCGGGCAGGGCTGCCAGCGTAAAGATAACCACTGCGAAGCTGTTTCCCCGGAGTGACGAGAGCTCCTGCGGCAATCATCACATCGTCCTCCACGACCACGGCGTCCATGATAATGGCCCCCATACCCACTAAAACGCGGTTGCCAACGGTGCAGCCATGCAGGAGCGCGCGGTGACCTACCGTGACATCCTCGCCGATGTGCAGCGGGAAGCCCGCGGGATTGTAGGGGCCGTCATGGGTAACGTGGAGGACCGTGCCGTCTTGAATGTTGGTGCGCGCACCGATGCGAATAATTTGCACGTCACCACGCATTGCGGCGTGGGGCCATACGCTAACGTCATCACCGAGGCAGACATCCCCCATGACGACCGCCGTTGGGTCGATCATCACAGCCTTGCCCAGCTTGGGGGTGATGCCAAGACCTTCGCGAACATTAGCCTCACCCCTGAAGTTGATATGACTCACCGTTTTTCTCCTGATCGGGCTTTGCCGTGTTCTCACAGTGCTGATCCCGGGCCCTGTTTTGAACGGCTGCCAGCGTGAGACCTTGCTACACTGTTGGAATGGAGTAGCCGGGAGGCGAGTATGT
>CALKEI010000142.1 GCA_938085095.1 uncultured Luminiphilus sp.
TAATCGCCGGCGCGCATGCGAGTTTCGGCAAAGTTGATGCCGCTGGCGCCCACTCGCACTCGCACTGCACCCGCCGCGACGGCGCCTAAATTGAGCGCCTCCCAGACCATGACTTCCGGCCCGCCAAATTCGCTCACAAGATATCCTTTCGTCATTGTCTGACTAGGCCTCCCTTCCAATACGGTGTTCGATTTCCTCGACTTCCAGCCCTGAGGGCAGCGAGTCCAGAGTGAGATATAAAAGTCCAGCCAATGCCAGAGGAACCCCAACCAGCACCGCATAACCCAGATGCCAGCCCCAGGCCTCGATCGCCAGCGACACGGTATAAGGTCCTGCCGCCGAGCCTAATGTGACTGCCAGCGAACCGCAGCAAGCCATTGCCAGCGCGCGGATACGGGTAGGAAAGACTTCGGCAAGGTAGGCGAACTTCACCGCCGCAGAACCATAAAAAAACATGCTCATGAGTGCATACACAAATAGGATTTGAGAGAAGGTCTCGGGCACCCAGACCAGCACCTGAAACAATATCGAACCCAATACGGTCCACAGCACCACTGTGTTACGCCGAGTCCATACTCGTTCACCCACCCACGCCGCCAGCACATATCCGATCACACCAATGGCATTACCGGCACCAATCAGCAGCGAAAAGTTAAAGGCGTCGAGCGCCCTGACCTCGCGTAAAAAACTGGGAAACAAAAAGATTGATGCGGCATAAGCCCACACAAATAGAAACTGCGCCGCAAACAAGGTCAGTGCGCGCTCGCGAACTCCCTTTGCAAACAGATCCGAAAAGGCCGGTGGGGCTTGCTCTGATCGCGCGGCGACGGATCGTGGAGGCTCGCGCAAATAGCGCCGCACCACCCAGACCATAGGAAGGCTTACCAGACCCACCCAAAACAGCTGCCGCCAGCCATATTCTGTGAGTATCCACATGGACCACAGTGAGGCCAGCGCCCACCCGAGCGGATACCCAATCTGCAGTAAACCCATAAACAAGCCACGCAATTTTGCGGGCATCTCCTCGGTAATAATGGCTCCCGTAATCGGGTAGCTCAGGCCCCCTACCGCGATGCTCGCACCCCGCAATGCAGTAAGGGTCATAACACCGGGGGCGACACTGATCAGGGCAACGAGTACCGAGGAGCCCACCAGCGAAAACTGAAACAGGGGCAGCCGTCCCACCCGGTCGACCAGCCACCCCAGCACCACCAACAGCACACCACCCAGCAAAAAAGCTATCGACACAATCGCCATGACCTCGCTGAGGGCGAGTCCGAACTCGGCGCGGATCGCCGGCACGGCATAACCAAACAACGCCAGATCCATCTGCGCCGTCGTGTAAGCGATCAAACAAATAACAAAGGCCCGCAGCGGGTAGCCGCGTGAGGTCTCAGGCACGGACCCACATCCAGCTATAACCATCGGGGGCATAAAAAGTGCACGCGGCCTCTCCGAATTCATTCTGCCCGGCACAATAGTGGGTTGCGCCAGGCAATGCCCCGGCATCGATACTCTGCACCCGGTAACTGTAAGCCGACAACCCGCGTTGGCCTGGACGGCTCAGCGCGCGATGATCCTCTGCATCAAAGTAGGGGGAGTACACCTGGAGGTACCCGGTGGGACATTCCGGTGCGCGCAACCGTTCTACGCGAAACAACTGTCCCGCTTCGAGCCTTAAGGCCCGTTGGGTCGGTGGTTCATCTCCCGAATCGTGAGCTTCACCGTAGGGAGCGGACTCCAAACCAAAAACCGTTTTATAGAAGTCCGTATCGAAGGCGCGGCTGGGCTGAACCACATTGGCATGGCTGCCTTCGCTATTTTTATAGGGAAGTGCGCGATCGATGGTACCGAACCCGGGACGGTCAAAGCCGCCTCGTTGAATGAAAGCAACGCGACCATCCGGGTCAAAATAGAGTGTTTCTCTGAGCCCGACAAAAGGGCTGTCCCATGTGACCTCAGGCGGGGGATTGGCAAGCGGCGCAGACACCAGATCCGAGAGCCAACGGTCTTGGCTATCCGCATTGTAGTCATGGAGGCTATCGCGGATCTCGAGGATATCGTCGGTATACATGCCCATCCAGCGACTGCCTGTGACCAGCGGTTTATGAGCGCCCAACCCCTCCCCCGCCAAATCGTCCCAGCACTGCAGTCTCACCAAGCCGGTCTCGTGGGCACCGCAACCTGGGTGGCGGAGTCGCACCGACTGTAGCGCAGCGGCATGGCCGTAGAGCGCTTCAGCGTCGACGGCAGCCAGGCGCCCTTCGACTTCGGGCAAAAAACCGAGCCCCGACCAGAATGCCAGTAAGCGCTCACGTTCTGACGCGTGCGCGGAAAAGACAAATTCATAGAGACCTCCGACGACACTCATAGCAAGGCTTATAGATCGCCCCCTACTCTAATGACGCTCCGACCCAGTAACTCCCGCGCTTCCCAGGCCCGGTGGGCGTCGGCCACCTCAGTCAAATCGAACTCACGCTCAACGGGGATCCGCCAAGTACCATCTGCCAAGGCTTTATGTGTCGCTGCAACCTCAGCACCATCACAGATCGCCTGATGAAAATACTGGACAAACCCCGAGACGGAACAACTCTTGCCAATCAGCATCGACGGCGGGACCGGCGGCGCTTGGCCTGCACTCGCCCCGAGGTAAACGATGTGACCCAGTGGCGCTACCGCATCAAGATTCATAGGCGCACGGTCACCCGCATTGCCGTCGAAGATCACATCTGCTCCGCGACCCTCTGTGAGCGCTTTTACCCCGTCGGGCCAGTCGTCACGGAGATAATCAATGACCGCATCAGGGCCGAACTGCTCGGCAAACTCAAACTTGTGCTCACCCCCAACCAGTCCGATGACCTGGGCGCCGGCCGACTTGGCGATCTGCATCACCAATGAGCCCACAGCGCCCGCTGCAGAGTGGACCACCACCCACTGATCCGGCTGGACCTTGGCGGCACTGTGAACCAGTAGCCAACTGGTATAGGCACAGGTAGAAAAACAGCAGGCCAATGGCCAGTCAAAGTCATCGGGGACGCTCACAAGGGAATGCGCCGGGGCGGTGGCAAAATCGGCGTTGCCGCCCCACTGACCGTTGGTCGCCACACGCTGACCGATCAGTGCCTCATCCACACCCTCGCCCACGGCGTCGACCACGCCACAAAACTCAAAACCAGGGGTGAAAGGGTAACCAGGGTGGTTCCATTTGATGCGGTCTGCCCGTGCATGGCTATCGAGAGGATTTAGAGCCGCGTAGGCCACTTCTATCAGAACCTCCCCCGAACCGGGCTCGGGGACCTCCGCCTCAATCAGCGTTAATGCCTCAGGTCCACCCGGTGCCGATACTGTCACGCTGCGCATAGCTGCTTCTCCCCTAAAACGTGGGCTCAGAGTAATTTTGATCGGTTGTTATATCATTAAGTCTTATTAGCAGGCATCAAATGTTGCGGCCCTAGGTTCAAAATAGCATCGCTATTCCTATCTCGAACTTATCTTTTCAGCGACCCTCGCCCTTGCGCATTAAGCCCTATTGGTATATCAATAGGGCAATGTCATGGCGTTCAGGTTAGAGGAATGCCCTGCTTAAGCCTTGCCAAGGCATTAATAAACATAATATTTGAGGCACTCTCATGAAGCGAAATACAAGACTGAGTCTTTCATCAGCGGTTGCACTTGCTATTGCAGGCGCATTACCTGCCACTCCAACCCTTGCACAAGAATCCGCGACACTCGAGGAAGTCATCGTTACCGCTCGAAAGCGCGAGGAAAACTTGCAAGAGATCCCCATAGCCATCACTGCGGTGTCTGCTGCAGACATACTTGAGGGTGACGTAACAGGGCTAGAGGACATTGCCGCTCTCGCCCCCGGTTTTTACTTTTTTAATCAGGGTGGCAGCCAGCCCGGACGCTATAACACTCAATTAAGGTTCAGAGGCCTCAATCAGGCTCAGTTCTCACCCAGCTTTGAAACAGGCGCGCTGTTTGTAGATGGGGTGTACGTCTTGAATGGCGGCACATCGCTGTCCTTAATGGACATTGAGCGGGTAGAGGTCATTAAAGGGCCTCAGGCGGCATACTTTGGTCGTAATACGTTTGGCGGTGCCGTCAATTTTATTAC
>CALKEI010000143.1 GCA_938085095.1 uncultured Luminiphilus sp.
GTCACTTTCATCATGCTGTCCTCAATTAAACGATGTACCACAAGGCTCACTGTAGTCATTTCACGGTCGCATTGGAAAGCTGATTGTTTCGGAAAGAACAATCGATTTTTACGATCATGGATATCACGCACGGTTCCAATGAGCCTCACAAACGTTAACAACCGCGCTGCAAAGCCTCGACTAATAGAGAGCCCTCAGCCGGAAGAGAGCCCTCAGCCAGGAGAGAGCCTTCAGCGGGCAGAGCGCCTCAACGACTCGCGAGGGTCGTCTGTATCAAGGCCTGTATGTTGGCCTCAAGCTGGTCGAGAGGTACGGCGCCAGAACCGAGCACCGCGTCATGGAACGCGCGAATATCAAAACGATCCCCCAATGCTTCCTGCGCCAGCTCCCGTAACTCGACAATCCGCAACTTGCCAATCATGTAGGCAGTGGCCTGACCCGGCATGGCGATATAACGCTCAATAGCGCGTTGGCAGTCATACTCCGCGTTGGGCGTATTGGCGACAAGATACGCGACCGCTTGTTCTCGTGACCATCGCTTGTGATGCAGGCCTGTATCCACCACTAACCGTGCGGCGCGCCACAGTTCCATCGCCAGGCGCCCGAAATTTGAATACGGATCCTGATAGAAACCCATTTCTCGTGCCAGATACTCGGAATATAAACCCCACCCCTCGCTAAAGGCGGTAAAGCTGGTGTAGCGCTGGAAATCGGGCACGTCGCCCAACTCTGCCGAAATCGAGAGTTGGAGATGGTGCCCGGGTAAACCCTCATGAAATGCCAGAGCCTCGAGATCTGTGGTTGGCATCGAGTCCATATCGTAGAGGTTGGCGTAATAGATGCCCGGGCGCGAACCGTCGGGAGGCGGGCTTTGATAGAAGGCCTTGCCAGCGGATTGCTCGCGATAAGCCTCAACCCGCTTAACGATCAAATCAGATTGAGGCAACAGACCAAAGTAGTCCGGGAGTCGCTGGGCCATGCTGTCGATGGCTGTCCGCGCAGCAGTGAGATACGCGATTCGGCCTTCTTCGGTATTGGGGTAGCGCAATGAGGCATCATGTCGGACCTGATCGAGAAAGGCTGCTAGGTCGCCCTCCTCGCCCAGCTCACCCATGACCGCTCGCATCTCGTTATGCAGGCGCGCAACATTGGCAAGACCGGCTTGGTGAATTTCCTCCGGAGTCAGATCGGTTGTTGTAAACACCTTTAATCGGTTGGCATAAAACGCGTTGCCGTCAGGGAATCGCCAAACGCCGTCTTCTGGAGGCGCCATGCCCTTTTGTGATTCAACCGCTGCGATCAGGCGTTGATAGGCGGGCTTGACCGACGTCAGCAATGCGCTTCGCGCGGCTTCTCGGAGACGCTCAACCACCGCAGGCTCCAGCCTGAGTGCAGCCAGCTTGTCGTTAAAATCGGCCCAGATAACGGACGACGTTCCGGTGTCGTCAAAGGGCGCGCCCATGAGCACATTGCCGGCGGATTCTGCGATCTGCGGAATCATCCAGTCGACCAGATACAAGCCCTTATCCATTCTGATCTGGATCTGTTCTATAACACCGTCAAAATACTGGGGCAGGTTATGGAGCCTCGCGACGTAATCATCAGCGTCCTGCTCTGAGGAGATGGTATGCACGTTCACCAGTAAACTGATCGGACTGGTATGGGGACCACGGAACTGATGAATCACATAACGATGGTGCCGAAAACGCTCTCCGGCCAGTGTGCGCTCTAGATCAAGCCGATACAGTCGGTAGGAGAGCTGCCGCTCGGGTGAGAGTTGAGCGGTATCGATGCCCTCTAAAAACGCCAGACGTTGACGGATCGTTTCCAGAGACTCCAATTGAAAAGACTCGGATACATCGTTCCATTGATCCTGCCGATCTTTGATACCAAGGTAGCTAGCACTGGCCGGATAGCGGGCCAGATCTTCCTCCCAGGTAGCGGTAAAAAAATCCTCTAGCCGCTGTTGCTCGGTTGATATCGGCGAGGGGGTGACAACGACAGATTCCGGGTGATCAGTCGACTCAGCGCAGGACACCAATAGCACGAGCGCAAACGACCAGAGCGCCCGCTGCCATCGCGCCAGACGAAAAGAAACAATCTGCGGCGTACGCCAGCACAAGAGCACACTGCGTAACCCTCCTTGATATAAGTGATTCATAGGCCTCTCCCTGATTGGACCTTTTGCAAAGCAACACCACGGCACATTTTTACAGAATTGATGCACTTCGAGGATACTCCTGAATGAGGGGGTACAGGCGCAGCCATACTACTGTATAAAAATACAGTAGTATGGTGGGATGTCGCTCTGGCTTTGCCTTCGTTTTGATTTACTGCCACTGGAAGCCCTGCTGAAACAGCAGGAGCATGCCGGTCATGCGGCCACCATCGTCGTCGCACAGCGGCGCGTGTTGGCCTGTGACGAACAGGCCAGTCTTGCCGGGGTAATACCAGCGCAAAACATCAGTACGGCGCAGGCATTGCTCGCACACAGCGAATACCGACTGCTAGAACGCTCACGGGAAACAGAACAGGCACTGTTACAACAACTCGCTATCTGGGCTTATGGACTTTCACCTCACCTTGAGCAGTGGCAAAACAACGCGTTGATGATTGAAATTGGGAGCTGTCTGCGACTGCATCATGGACTCGATGCTCTTCTGAATCACGTCAGCAATGAAATGAACTTACGCGGATTGACTGTCGCTATCGGTGTCGCGGAAACACGCACTGCGGCCTGGTTATTGAGCCATACCGAGCACAGTTTCGGGTGCCACCCCGAGCAACCTCTCACCGAACGACTGGCCTCTTTACCCCTCTATCTGATCAAAGCCGAGTTCCCAAAAGTTGTCGAAAGACTCGAGAAGACCGGCATACGAGACTTCCGACAATTGCTTGATATACCCCTTTCCGCACTGGGAAAACGTTGTGGGAAATCCTTTCTGAATTGGCTCAATCTTTTAACGGGCAGACAGCAAGAACCGGTCATCACGTATCAGCCTCCCACACACTTTGAAGACACACTCTGGTTCGGCTTTGATATCCAGAATCGCCAAGAACTCCATCCTGCCATGAAGCGTCTGTTGAGCCATTTCTGTCAATTTCTGATGAATACACAGTGCATCAGTGGTGTGGTTGAGTGGCGCTATTTGTTACCGCAGCGTCGCTTACAGCCGCAACAGCAACGGAGCCCCGTCGCATCCTTCAAGGTGTTTTCCGATACTGCCCGCCAAAACGCCGAACTCTGGTTCGAATTGTCCTGCTTACAACTCGAGAACCAGTCACTCCCCGAGGGTATCGAAGGTATCTCACTCATCGTTGAGCAGCTAGAGGAAGCCTCTGTCACACCAGAGGATTTATTTCATGTGGGCGTGAACCCGGCAGCACGACACGAACTGGTCGATCGCCTACGGAGCCGACTCGGACTCCAGGCTGTCGGCTATCTCGACTGCCGCCCCGAGCATCTTCCGGAGGATGCCGTTATGGAAACCCATACCCTGCGGGCGCAACGCAATCCGGATGAAGATCCGTTGGGGCAGCGCCCTTTCTGGCTCCTACCGGAGCCTCAACCTATCCATGAGAACGCCGATCAGCTTTACTGGAATGGTGTGCTGGACATGCTTCATGGGCCGGAGCGCATAGAAGACCAGTGGTGGAGTACGCCTGTCAGTCGGGATTACTACATCGCCTGTACACCCCAAAAGCAACCTATCTGGATATATCAGGACCGACATAATCGACGTTGGTATCTACATGGGCTTTTTGCTTAAGTACATGGGCCGCCTGCGCCACCTCATCGAAAGATGGCTGACTTCAGAGCCTTGTTGCGAAACACCTCACTGACTGCTCGCCACGCTCTCGGCAGGGCTATCCAGCCAGACCAGTCCGGCAGGATCGAATCCCAGTTCAGTAATGGTTTTCAAAAATTGCTCACGTAATGTACTGCTGATCTGAGGTGTTCGTGCGAGCAACCACAAATAATCATGATTAAAACCTGAAACAAAGGCGTAGTCGTAGCCCTCACCCAGCTCGAACACAATATAGCTACCGTAGAAGGGCCCAAAGAAAGACACCTTCAAGTGAGCAACATCCGTAGACTGAACAAAGCGCGCGACCCCTTCTGCCTCGCGCCACTCGCTCTTCTCACTATCAAACCCTCGGTTCAGGACCGCAATACTGCCATCGGGATTGGCCTGATACGTCGCCGTTACCTTGCTGAGACCCCGCTCGAAACGATGATCCAGCCGCGCGATCTCATGCCAGGTACCCAGATAACGGTTCTGATCGAACGCCGTGACGGGCTCAATGCCATCAGGCACCCCAGTACAGGCAGCCAAAAACAGGCACATCACACCGATCACAGCATGGCGACCACGTTGTCGATAGCTCACTGCTATTCTCCTTTTGCTAGAGACTCCGAGTTGTGATCGAAGACCTCACTGATCACGGCTAAAGTAAAAAAACAGTCTACGCTATTTCATGACAGCGCTTTTCAAGCGGGTACTTAGACAGATAGAATACTGTTTATTTATACAGTACTTTTATCGTGTATGCAGAACTTCATTGCCTGAGTCACTACAGCTTTCTGCGTGGCGCCTCTGCACCGGATGAACTCGTCAGCCGGGCCGCTAACTGCGGCTATCATGCTTTAGCCATTACCGATGAGTGTTCTCTTGCAGGCGTCGTAAAGGCCCATGTCGCCGCTAAAGAGCAGGGGCTAAAGCTGATTATTGGTAGCGAATTTACCCTGACCGAAGGAATTCGATTGGTGGCGCTGGTACCCAGCCGTGAAGCCTACGGAGAACTCTCAGGGCTCATCAGTCGTGCCCGCAGGCGCAGTGGAAAAGGGGAATACATCGTTCACCTGCGCGACGTGATTTTTCATCTCAAACGCTGCCTGATCATTCTGTTACCCGATGACACCGATAACCAGGCAGTTCACCTTCAGCAGCTCGCAAGATTATGTAAAGACCGTGTCTGGGTCGGCGTCAGTCGCCTACTCGGCAATGATGAGTGGCGGCGCTTCAAGCACCGCTACCACATGGCGCAAACCCTTCAGATTCCCATGGTGGCGTGTGGCGAAGTCCAGATGCACAGCGCCAAACGCAAGGCTCTACATGATGTCCTGACCGCCATCAGAATCCAGACCCCGGTGCAGCAATTGGGGCACCGGCGCTTAATCAACAGTCAGCAACACCTGCGCACACTGAATGCATTGATCTCGCTCTATCCCGAAACACTCATCAACGAGACACGGCATATCGCCGATCGCTGTCAGTTTAGTCTCGACGAATTACGCTACGAGTACCCCGAAGAGGTCGTTCCGTCAAATCACACCGCCAACAGCTATCTCCGACAGGAGGTGGCGACCGGTGCAAGACTGCGATGGCCGGAGGGTGTGCCGGAGACTATTCAAACCCGGATCCATCAGGAACTCGATCTAATCACCGAACTCTCCTATGAATATTACTTCCTCACCGTTTATGACATCGTCCGGTTCGCCAAGTCACGACATATTCTCTGCCAGGGCAGAGGTTCTGCCGCCAATTCTGTTGTTTGCTACTGCCTGCATATCACCGAAGTCTCGCCCGAGCAGATTTCGCTCCTGTTCGAGCGATTCATCTCCCGGGAGCGGGATGAGCCCCCTGACATTGACGTGGACTTTGAACATGAGCGACGTGAAGAAGTCATCCAATACATCTATGAGAAATATACCCGTCGCCGCGCCGCGCTTGCAGCCACCGTGATTACCTACCGTTCGCGCAGTGCCGTACGTGACGTCGGCAAGGCCATGGGATTTGATGCCAGCTTTATCGACGAGCTGGCGAACTCCCTGTCCTGGTGGAATCGGGAGCGAGAGCTGGCCAATCGCTTCCAGCAACAAGGCCTGACACGCTCAGGGCAACTCGCGGAGCACTTTATGACGAGGGTCCAGGAGATACTGGGATTCCCGCGCCATCTCTCACAACATGTCGGTGGATTTGTGATCAGTCGCGGGCCGATTTCAAATCTGGTCCCGGTCGAGAATGCGAGCATGCCAGACCGTACGGTTATCCAGTGGGACAAAGAAGATATCGAGGCGCTGGGGCTACTCAAGGTCGATATCCTCGCGCTCGGCATGCTCTCGGCTATTCGCAAAACACTGGAAATGGTCAACCGGGACTACCCTGCTATCCGTTGTATACAGGATATTCCGCGGGAAGACGCCATCACTTACCGAATGCTGCAACGGGCCGACACGCTGGGCGTCTTTCAGATAGAGTCCCGCGCACAAATGTCCATGCTGCCGCGACTGAAACCCGCCTGTTTTTACGATCTGGTGATCGAAATCGCTATTGTGCGACCTGGCCCTATTCAGGGCGATATGGTCCACCCATACCTGCGCCGTAAAGCTGGACTGGAAGCCGTCAGCTACCCCAATAAAGACATCGAGTCGGTCCTGTCGCGCACACTGGGGGTCCCTATTTTTCAGGAGCAGGTCATCCGTCTGGCCATGGTCGCCGCCGGATTCACCGGCGGAGAGGCCGATGCATTGAGACGCGCTATCAGTAACTGGGGAAAGAACAGCAAGCTGCTTACCTTTGAGCACAAACTCAAACAGGGCATGATCAATAAAGGATACACAGCGGAGTTTGCTGAGCGCCTGTTCAATCAGATCAAGGGGTTTGGAGGTTACGGATTTCCAGAGTCACACTCTGCAAGCTTTGCCTTGCTGGCCTATGTATCGTCCTGGCTGAAATGCCATCATCCGGCGGCGTTCTATGTTGGACTGCTCAACAGTCAGCCAATGGGCTTTTATTCGCCTTCACAGTTGATACAGGATGCCCGAAGACACAATATTTTGGTCTTGCCCGTTGATGTCAATCACAGCTGCTGGGATCATCAATTGCTGTCTGTAACACACCACCAGCAGCCGCCCATCAGGCTGGGGCTGAGATTAATCAAAGGCCTCAGTGAGACAGCAGGAAAGCGTATTAATGCGGCACAGCGCGAACGAGCCTTCTCTGATGTCGCAGATTTACGACAGCGGGCATCGCTCGATCGCAGTCATCTAGAAGCGCTCGCGGCCGCCGATGCTCTCACCAGTATCAGTGGCCATCGCTACCAGTCCCACTGGCAGACTATGGCGCTGGAAGATCACCGCCCGCTACTCTCGGATGATTCCGGATTGCGTCATCACCATGATGACGAGGTCGTCTTGCCGGCACCTGGCCTGGCCGAAGAAGTGGTTGCGGACTATCAGAGCACAGGTCTGACTCTGCGTGCGCACCCACTGGCGCTGCTGCGCCACCAGCGACCTTTTGATCAATGCAGGCGGCAAGCGGAACTCGAAACGCTAGGCAATCACCGCTTCGTGCGGGTGGCAGGCCTAGTGACCTGTCGCCAACGACCGGGCACCGCTTCGGGAGTGGTATTTCTGACGCTTGAGGATGAAACCGGCAATATCAACGTCATCGTCTGGCCCGCCATACAAGAGCGCTACCGACAAAGTTTGATGACTGCCCAGCTAATGCTGATCAAGGGAACGGTAGAATCACGTGAAGGCGTAATCCACGTGATAGCCGGAACACTCGAGGATTGCAGCGACCACTTGGCTGCGTTGACCGTGCAATCCCGGGACTTTCATTGACCGGCCCAGATCTGCCTTGATAGGGGGGTCTTTCACGGCAATGTGGGATTATGGAAGTATTCGTCAGCGCGCTCTAATCGACGTCAGACCGCACCTCGGCTTCTAGCCACCCTCCGGCGTCCTCCCGCAAACGAAATTCAATCGGCCGGCAGCAAACCTGACAATCCTCTATGTAGTCGACACCCACATCCTCAGGGTTCAGCAACACCTCAACCGACTCACCGCAGTAAGGGCAGTAGATACTGCTTTCCTGCAACCCCGGATTGATCATGCGTAATTAGCTGGCCTCTTGAAGCGCAGCAGACTCAGCTACCACCACTGCACGCTCAAGCATCAGTGAATCGTCCTCTATCGGATCGTCACGGAACATCTTGCGGTCTTTTCGATAGTCCTGCGGATTCATCCAAGGCATCTGATCACCCTGCTTCGGGAAGCGATGCATCACACGCTGCATGTAACCAGCAGAAAAATCGTCGATCCAAAAACGCTGACTCATTGACCCAGAGAGCTCCTCGGCGATGCGAGGCGTTGCCGTTGTTTTACCGGTCACACGCATTTGATTGAGTAATCTGCAGACCCAGGTAGCAATCAAATCAGCCCGTAGCGTCCAGGACGCATTGATATAGCCGAAGGTGTGCACCATGTTTGGAACGTTCGAGCACATCATGCCCTTGTAGGTCCACTCATTGGCAAGATCGATGGTCTCACCATCGAGGGTAAACTCTGCCCCCCCCAGAACGACCAACTCGAGACCGGTTGCGCAAACCACAATGTCAGCGTCGAGATGCTCACCCGACACCAACTGCACCCCTTTTTCGGTAATCTTTTCGATATGGTCAGTTACCACTGACGCCTTACCCGACTGAATCGCGCGGAACAAATCGTCGTCGGGCACCAAACACAGACGCTGATCCCAGGGGTTGTAACGCGGGCTGAAATGCTTCTCTACATCCACCATTTCACCGATTTCATCGCGGACCTTTTTCAGCAGTGACCGCTTCAAAATACCTGGAGCCACCCGACTAAGCTTATACATCCACTGCTGCCAAATCGTATTGCGCCATCGAACAAGGCGATATGCGAGCTTTGGTGGCAGGCGGCGGCGGAGCCAATTGGCAAGATCATCAACAGACGGTCTGGAGACCACGTAGGTGGGAGACCGCTGCAGCATTGTCACATGCGCCGCTTGCCGAGACATATTGGGGACCAACGTCATCGCCGTCGCGCCCGAACCGATCACCACCACTTTCTTTTCTGCATAATCGAGGTTTTCAGGCCAGAACTGGGGGTGAATCCACTCCCCTTTAAACGAACCCTTGCCCTCAAAATCCGGCTCGTAACCCTGGTCATAGCTGTAATAACCCGCGCACATCATCAGAAAGCCACAGCGGTACCGCCGAACACCCTCGGGCGTTTCAACCGTTAGCTGCCATTGGCTGCGCTCACTGCACCAATCTGCAGCCAGGAGCTTTTGGCTAAAGCGGATACGCTCGCGCAGGCGATGCTCGTCGGCTGTTTCATTGACATAGCTGAGAATAGAGGGGCCATCGGCAATGCTTTTTTCAGCTTCCCACGGCTTAAAGTCGTACCCCAACGTGTGCATGTCGCTATCAGAACGGATACCGGGATAACGGAACAGGTCCCAGGTTCCACCGATCGCCTCGCGACGCTCAAGTAAGATGAAGTCGCGATCTGGACAGTCCCGCTGAAGCCGAACCGCGGTGCCGATGCCCGAGAGGCCAGCACCAATAATGATGACATCGAATGCTTCCGCGTCCGCCTGCTGCATGGCAGGAATATCGACAGTTGAGTTCATCCGGCTCTCCGTTAACCCCTGAAAAAAGCTGCTTACGTCCTACCTACCCGACGCGCTGTTAGCGCATCAAAAGCGCGCCTCGTAGGCCATTCGGACTCAAACCGACAACTGTTCCCGGGTGAGCTTTTTGTTGGACTACTGTACACGGTTTTATGCTGAACGGTGTTAGCCACCGGGGCCATAACGCGTGCATCAGATCCGGCTCTACTGGTGCTCACGTCCCTTGTTAGCCGCGATACGCAATCGCAGCGCGTTGAGCTTAATAAAGCCCTCGGCATCCGCTTGATCATACGCACCACCATCGGCCTCAAATGTCGCAATATTTTCGTCAAATAGTGAATCAGACGACCGTCGGCCGGTGACCGTGACATTGCCCTTGTACAACGACACTCTGACCTCGCCGTTGACCACTGATTGCGTCTGATCAATGGCTGCTTGCAACATATAACGTTCGGGGGACCACCAGTATCCGTTGTAGATCAGCTTGGCATAGCGGGGCATCAACTCATCCTTCAGATGGGCCACCTCGCGATCCAGAGTGATCGACTCGATCGCTCGATGTGCACGCAGCAAAATGGTGCCGCCCGGAGTCTCGTAACAGCCCCGAGACTTCATCCCGACGTAGCGATTTTCAACAATATCGGCGCGGCCAATCCCGTTGGCACCCCCTCGCTCATTCAAGGTAGCCAGCACCTGCGCCGGTGTCAGGGGTTGTCCGTCGATAGCCACTACGTCCCCTTGCTCGAATGTGAGCGTCAATTCCTCGGCTTGGTCGGGAGCGTCTTCCGGGCTCACGGTCCACCGCCACATATCCTCCTCCGGCGGTACCCAGGGGTCCTCCAGCACGTCGCCTTCATAGGAAATATGCAAGAGGTTGGCATCCATGGAATACGGGGACTTTTTCTGCGCATTAGCAAAATCGACGGGGATGCTGTGCTGCTCGCAGTAGGTCATTAATGCCTCCCGCGAATTGAGGTCCCACTCACGCCAGGGAGCAATCACGTTAATTCCCGGTTTAAGTGCGTAGGCGCCCAGCTCGAAGCGCACCTGATCATTGCCTTTACCGGTTGCGCCGTGAGCGATCGCGTCTGCCCCGGTTTCATTGGCAATTTCAACCAACCGTTGGGCAATGAGAGGCCTTGCAATAGACGTACCCAGAAGATACTCGCCCTCATAGACCGTATTGGCGCGAAACATCGGAAATACGAAGTCGCGCACAAAAGGTTCGCGAAGATCCTCGATGTAGATCTCCTTCACACCAAGCGCCTGGGCCTTGGCATGCGCGGGCGCAACCTCCTCACCCTGACCGATGTCCGCCGTGAAGGTGACCACTTCGCACTGATAGGTTTCCTGCAACCAACGCACGATGACGGAGGTATCTAAACCTCCTGAATACGCCAGAACGACTTTATTTATCGCCGCCATAACTCTGCCTACGAAAAACGGGGGGCGTAGTGTACGTCTGCGGTTGGCTCTGCGCCATAGAGGAAGCTGGCATCGACCGACCTCTGCTACACTTCACCTACTTGCATAGGCGCCCGCGACATGACCTCGCTGAACCTGACATTACCCGATGATTGGCACATTCACCTGCGCGACGAAGCGGCACTGAGCACAACGGTGCCCGATGTTGCGCGCTGGGCGGGCCGAGCGATTGTAATGCCGAACCTGACGCCACCCGTACTGAGCGTGGCCGATGCGCTGAACTATCGAGAGAGAATTCTGGCCCATGTCCCTGAGGGCAATAGTTTTGAGCCCCTGATGACGCTGTATCTCACTGATCACACAACACAGACCATGGTGTCAGACGCCGCAGCCAGCCCTTTTGTGCACGGCATCAAGCTCTATCCCGCCGGCGCTACCACCAATTCCGACGCCGGGGTAACCGCCTTGGAGGCGCTCTACCCTGTCCTCGAAGCAATGCAAAATCACGACGTCCCGCTACTGATTCACGGCGAAGTCACCGACCCGCGCTGCGACATTTTTGACCGCGAAAAAGCCTTCATTGATTCGGCACTGGTCCCCCTCACGACGCAATTTCCCGCTTTGCGCGTCGTGTTTGAACACATCACTACCCGCGATGCGGTCCAGTTCGTCGAGGCTGCTGGCGAGCACGTCGCCGCCACTGTCACCGCACACCACCTGCTCTATAACCGCAATGATCTTCTGGTGGGCGGCGTCAAACCTCACTTGTTTTGTCTGCCCGTACTGAAGCGAGACCAGCATCAGCTGGCGCTGCGAAAGGCAGTGACCTCAGGCAGCCCCCGTTTCTTTCTCGGTACCGACTCTGCTCCCCATACCCGCGATGATAAGGAATCGAGCTGCGGCTGCGCGGGCTGCTACACCGCTCACGCGGCACTCGCGCTTTATGCCGAGGTCTTTGACGAAGAAGGAGCCCTAGATCGCCTGGAGGCGTTCGCCAGCTTTCATGGTCCAGATTTTTACCGCCTGCCGCGCAACACCACTTCGGTAACGCTCAGCAAGACCCCACAGGCAATCCCGTCCGAATTTCAGCTGGGAACAGATGTATTGATTCCGATTCGTGCTGGAGAGAGCGTGGGCTGGACGGTAGCACTGGCGTCCTGATGACGACCCCGAACCCGCCATCGATTCGAGATCGTTTCCGCGGGTTTCTCCCGGTCGTAGTCGACATAGAGACCGGCGGTTTTAACTGTCAGACCGATGCGATCTTGGAGATCGCCGTCACGATGCTGTCAATGACGGATCAGGGGGAGCTGGTGATCGACGAGACTCATAGTCGCAATGTCGAGCCTTTTGAGGGGGCCAACCTCGATCCGTCGGCCCTCGAATTCACGGGCATTGATCCTGAGAATCCACTTCGCGGAGCCGTTCCCGAAGACATCGCTCTGGGAGAGCTGTTTGCCATTATCCGGCAGGCAGTGAAAGCCCACCAATGCAACCGCGCCATCCTCGTCGGGCATAACGCGCATTTTGATGCGGGATTTCTGAACGTGGCCACGGAGCGGCTCGGACTGAAGCGGAATCCGTTTCATCCATTTTCGCATTTCGATACCGCCACGCTTGCCGGGCTTGCTGTGGGACACACTGTGCTGGCGCGCGCCTGCGCGCTGGCAGATATTCCGTTCGATAATAACGAGGCGCACTCGGCGCATTACGACGCGACGAAAACAGCTGAACTATTCTGCCTTATCGTGAATCGGTGGCAGTCGCTAGGAGGCTGGACGCCTCCGGCGCCGACTGAGGCCCCCGAATAACCCGTCCCGGATATTCCCCCGTGCTCACTCCACTGCGGAACGTCACCTGACCAGACTTGATCGTGTAGTCATAACCCGACGCGGTTTGAAGCAGACGACGTCCTCCTGCGGGCAAATCAAAAGCGACCGTCGGAAGATTGAGTTGCAGTGACTCAAGATCTATGACGTTAAGGTCTGCCAGTAACCCCGGCGCCAAGACGCCCCGGTCTTCAAACCCATAAAGCCTCGCCGTGTCATGGCACTGGCGCTTAATTGCTTGCGCCAATGTCATGCGGTTCCCGTCTCGATCCCGGACCCAGTGCTGCAACATAAACGTTGTGGCGGCTGCATCACAGATGGTGCCGCAGTGTGCACCGCCATCTGAGAGAGAGTTGACACAGTCATCGGAGTCGAGTGCCTCCTCGAGAAAGTCCAGATTACCGTTGGCGTAGTTGAGAAGCGGGAAATAAATCAGCCCCGAACCGTTCTCACGCATCATGAAATCGTAAACATATTCTTCCGGTGTCACCCCCGCCGCCTGCGCTCTCTGCTCAATCGTCTGCTCGGCCGTGGGTTCGTAATTAAAGCCGGGGAGCATTTCATACTGCATAGAGAAAGCGCTCTCCATCAGATCTGCGATCAGCTGTAAGTCGCTGCCGGTAGGCTCGCCCCGCTCCGCCAGTAGCCTGGCTCGGAATTCAGCATCCTGAAGGTGCTGCCACTGTTCCTGCCAGGGCCTGTCGGCAATCGCCTTCCAGCTCGGGCGCTGAGAAAAAGGATGAAAGGTGGCACGCCAGCCGAGGATCAGGCCCGTGCCCCGCATGGAGATCTGCGCGACAATATTGCCGCCTTTGGCGTTCTGGGCGCGCATTTCGCCGAGCTGGTCCTTAAAAGGCAAGCTCTTTATCGGAGATTCGAGCGCGGTAAACGTGACCGGGGCACCCGTCTCCCGGCTCAGATCGCCCATCCACTCGAACTCGTTCCATTCGGGGAGGAGATCACTTGCCATCTCGAACACCCCGTGCCCTGCCCGCTTTAACGCGCGGCCAATACCCAGCAGCTCCTCTTTGGTCGCGGTCGTTCCCGGCACCAATTCACCATCAATCGACTTGTGGAGGATGGTGCGCGAGGTGGAGAACCCAACAGCCCCCGCCGCCAGTCCTTCCTCAACGATTGCCGACATACGCGCAATCTCAGTCTCGGTCGGCTCTTGATTGGCTGCGCCCCGATCGCCCATTACATAAGCCCGCACGGCACCGTGAGGGACTTGCGCCGCCACATCAACCGTGCGATCCAATCCTTCAAGTGCATCGAGATACTCGGGAAAAGACTCCCAGTTCCAGGTCATACCCTCGGTGAGAGCGCTGCCCGGAATATCCTCGACACCTTCCATCAGCCCGACCAACCACTCGCGCCGATCTGGGGCAGCCGGTGCGAACCCCACACCACAGTTACCCATTACGACAGTCGTTACCCCGTGCCACGATGACGGCGCCATCTCCTGATCCCAGGTGGCCTGACCGTCATAGTGCGTGTGAATATCGACGAATCCGGGCACGACCACGCGGCCGCTGGCATCAATTTCTTTTATAGCGGTCTCCGACAGGTCGCCCATGGCAATGATGCGATCGCCGACAATGCCGATATCCATGATCTGCCCTGGAGCACCTGTGCCATCAACGACCAAGCCGCCAGAAATTTTCAAATCAAACATCTCTATTTTCTCCAGCCATCACAGGATCACTCGGCAAACCGTAAACCGCAAAGCCCGTTATTCAACCGCTTCCCCGCTCAGGTCGACCAGTATCTTATCCATTTCTTCCAGCAACTGCTCGACCGAGGTTAAGCCCTGCAGCTGGTATTTGATTGCTTCATCGATGGGAAGTAGCTGTGCAAGCTGAGCACTCACACACCATGCATCCGTCATATCGCTGTTCAGTTGCAAGCGCTGGATCTGGGGATGTCTGAGCAAACCCTCGAGGACCTCGGCCAGCCCCGCATAGGCATCAGGCAAAGCAACGGGTGCAGACGTTTCATGCAGCAGCACTTCGGCTTTTACCAAGCCATCCGGTTCACGCCAAACCGATTGCACATCAAACCGCTGCTGACCTTCAATCAAAATCCCCAAGAGTCCGTTGGGGAGCTGATCCCAGTCGACAATCCGGGCGTAAGTGCCGTACTCACCAACATTCGGCGCATCGAGTGTTCCCCCCGATACTTCCGAACCCTGCTGTAACCAAACCACCCCAAATCCCTCGTTCTCACGCATACAGCGCGCGACCAGATCAAGATACCGCTGCTCGAAAATCTGCAACGACAATCGACCTGCTGGCAGTAACACCGATGACAATGGGAAAAGCGCGATCTCTGACATCAGACTACGAGGCCGTATCGCGCTCTAACGCGCCTAACAGCGCAAGCGCCTCATCGCGACTGTCACCACAGGTAGACCGCTCTGGCTGAAATTGCTGGCAAACCGCGGGACGTCGGGGATCATCGAACAGTCCACAGCGAGCATCAGATAATAGGTGCGCGCAGACCCTACCCGCCGGTTTACCCTCGGGCATACCCCAAAAAGGTCGAGTAATGGCAGGTGCAATACAGCAAGCACCGCAATGCGGTCGGCAGTTCATCAACGAGCCTCTGGCCCGAATGGCCTGAAAATCATGATTAACTGCGGGAGCAGCAGGAGAGCGCCCGCTACCGCAGTAATCATAGCGACCACGGTAAGCACTCCGAAGTAGAGACTCGGGGTAAAGTTGGACAAGGTCAGCATCGCAAAACCCACCACCACGGTGAGCGTGGTGTAATACATCGCCCGACCAATACTGCCGTGACTCCGCAGCATCGCAGCGCGGTAATCGTGATCAACGGCGATCTCTGTCCGAAAGCGATGCAGATAATGGATGCAATCATCGACGCCGATACCCACGACAATCGCGGCAATAGTGATAGTCATGATGTCCAGAGGGATGCCGGCCAACCCCATCAATCCCAGCACCAACCCTGCAGCGAGCACATTAGGGGCGAGCGCCAACAGAGCGATGGAGAGTGATCTAAACAGTATCCAGAACATCAGACCTATCGCGAGAAAAACCGCTCCAAGCGTCATAATTTGAGATTGAAATAAGCTCTGTAACACATTGTTGTAGAGCACCAGCAGCGATGTGAACTGCAATCGATCGGGCTCTATTCCTGTTTCTTCCAAAATCTGTTCCCGCAACTCGCGGAGGTAGGCATCGCGCCGCAGCGATTCACTGGTCTCCATGACGCGTACACTCAGGCGCACCTCTTGCTCATCGGAATAATAAAAGGGTGTCACGAGAGCGTCGTTCACTTCGTCGGGCAGACTGTTCTCAATAAGGGCTAGTTCTACCCCACCCAATTGACCGCCATAGAGATCGTCCATCACCTCAAAAGCCGTAGAGAGCGATAGCACCTTTCCTGATTCTTCTCGGCT
Organism: uncultured Luminiphilus sp.; assembly: GCA_938085095.1. Taxonomy (GTDB): domain Bacteria; phylum Pseudomonadota; class Gammaproteobacteria; order Pseudomonadales; family Halieaceae; genus Luminiphilus. The sequence continues at coordinate 16,122 of CALKEI010000143.1, forward strand.
CTCGATGATGCTGTGAACCTGGTCTACCAGCCGACGCCCCGGTACTGAAAACCAATAGCCCGTCTTGACGCTGTCTTCGGCACCAAAGCCGAAATCAATATCAAACGCATCATCAAAAAACCCGTCATCATCCCAGTCTTCCTCTCCGCCCGCTGCGTTTTCCTCGGCGGCGTCCAGCGCTATTTCTTCCGGTGCCCGCACAATCACATCCAGAGGGATCGTGCCACCAAGTCTGGCATCAAGGAGCTCCATCCCCTGATAGATCTCGGTGTGCTCCTTGAAGTAGTCGATAAATCGATTCTCGACCTCAAGCATGCGGATCCCCACAGCAGAGAGCGCCACCAACCCCGCTGTCACGGCAATGACAGCGCGCCCATGTTGCTGTACGACCGCCGCAAACCTGGTAGTGAAGGGCTTTTCGGGCTGATCGCTTACCGGCAGCGGTCTGTCGGGAATGACCACCATCAGAGCCGGCACCACGGTAAATGCGGAACAAAATCCCAGAACGATGCCGGTTGTCATCATCCAGCCAAAATCGATAACCGGTTGCAAACCCGCCACCACCAGCGAGGCGAAAGCCACGATGGTGGTCATAGCGGTATACAGACAAGGCACGAGCATCAATCTTGCCGCACCCGCTGAGAGCAACCGGCGCGACGTCTCGGGTTGCTGCCTTTGTAATTCGCGATAGCGCACGACGAGGTGAATGGACAGTGACAAGGTCACGATCAATAGAACGGCCACGGAATTTGACGAAATTACCGTCATACGCCAGTCGAACCCTGCCAACACACCTAACAGCAGTGTGGCCGTGGCACTGCACGTCACCAATGGAATAAAAACCCATTTCAAACTGCGAAAAATAAGCCACAACATCATCGCCATGACCACGAGAATGGCACTGCCGAACGTGACCAGATCCGACCGCACAAAGGTCATCATGTCCGCCGCAATCATGGGCACACCGCCAACAAAAATCTTGGCGTAGGGTCGGAAACGCTCTGCTATGTCACGAACGGCCGCCACCATTCGATCTCGCTCACTACCGATCCTCGCCAACGCCAGATCGTAGTCCGCCTCCACCTGCTCCAGCCGACTCTGACCCGAGGCACTTAATTCGCCTGCGCGCGCGCGGCCTCGTAAGTGCTCCCGTTCGTCTAGTAACGCCTCTGCCTGCCCATCGGCTTGCAAAGCCACTTGAACCGCTGTGAGGTCCCCGCTCTCACTGACCAACAGGTTGCGATAAATGGGGCTGGTGGTGAGCTCTGTGAGCGCTAGCTCCCGATCCACGCCAGGATCGCGGAGCGTAGCGATGCTGTCAGCACGGGCGAGATCGGTGAGAGACAGTGGCGGACTTTCAAGGAGCGGCACATCGAGTAGCGTCGTTACACCCGCTACACCGGGCAAACGGGCCAGTTCATCTGCCATCGCGGCGAGCGGCTCCAAAGAGTCTGGTGAAAGTAGCGGTACACCCGGCTCCCAGGTCAAAATCAGAAATTCGTCTCCCGCATACTTTTCCGCCGACTCCCGAAAATAGGCCAGATCGGGATCACCCTGCAGCAGCAGTGAATCCGAAGAAGCATCCAGCCTTAACTTGGGCAGCTGGATCAGCGCCACACCGATTACCAATGCGAAACACAGCAGTATCCATAAGGGCTTGCGCAGAATCACCGCATAGAATTGCTCTACCATCGTCACGCTTTTACCCGCGCCTCCAGTTGTGTCATGAGCTGACTATGGAGGCCGCCGAAACCACCATTACTCATCACCACGATGTTATCGCCAGGAGTGGCTAACGCCAGCGTTCTGTCAATCATTGTGTCGATACTTTGAAAGACCTCTTGTCCTGGCGCAGCGCCTACGGCACTGCCCAGCTCCCAGTTCATCTCTGCCGGCTCGAACCAAAGGGCGTGGTCTGCCGCCCGAGCAGCAGCCGCCATATGCTCCCTGTGCTGGCCCATCCGCATGGTATTGGAACGGGGTTCAATCAGAGCGATCAACTTTCCTGCCACCGTTTGCGCTCGCAGAGCCAAAAGAGTGCTTTCGATAGCCGTGGGATGATGCGCAAAATCGTCATAGACCGCTATACCGCCGGGTTTGCCGAGCAACTCCAGTCGACGCTTGACCCCCTTGAATGTGGTCAGCGCCAAGACCGCGTCTGTGAGTGAAATACCCACATGACCGGCTGCCGCAATGGCAGCCGTTGCATTAGCCGCATTGTGAGCACCAATAAGAGACCATTGTAGTGAAGCCACAGCGCCATCGGGACCACTGATTTCCACCTTATCCGCCTGCGCAGACAACGCCCGCCACGACCAGCCGTCATTAGCCGAGGCATGCACAGTCACCGTGGGACTCCAGACACCGCGCTCCAGCACCCGGTCGATCGCGGCACCTTCACCCCGGATGACTAAGCCTTCAGCCGGAATACAGCGCACCAAATGGTGGAACTGAGTCTCGATAGCGGCCAGATCCGGAAAGATATCGGCGTGGTCATACTCCAGGTTGTTAATGATCGCCGTTTTAGGGCGGTAATGAA
>CALKEI010000144.1 GCA_938085095.1 uncultured Luminiphilus sp.
CCACGAGCTTGACGAGGCCAAGTGGCAACGATTCTGCGAGGGCTTCCCGTTCGAGGAGACACCCGATCAAGCAGCCGCCATTGAAGCGGTCCGGGCTGATATGTGCGCCCCCAAGGTGATGGACCGTTTGGTCTGTGGCGATGTGGGATTTGGCAAAACAGAGGTCGCCATGCGTGCAGCGTTTATTGCAGCCCAGAACGGGCGCCAAAGCGCCATTTTGGTACCGACCACTCTGCTTGCCAACCAACACCATGGCAATTTCAGAGACCGATTTGCAGGCTGGCCTTACACCGTCGAGGTCGTATCACGCTTCCAATCGCCCAAAGACCTTGAAGGGATCATCGCGCGTGTTCAAAGCGGCGAGATCGACATTCTGATCGGCACCCACAAACTGCTTCAGAGCGATTTCGGGTTTCGTGATCTGGGGCTTCTGATCATCGACGAAGAGCATCGCTTCGGCGTCAAGCAAAAGGACGCCATCAAAGCACTGCGGGCTGAGGTCGATATCCTGACTATGACCGCCACGCCTATTCCTCGAACCCTCAATATGGCCCTTGGCGGGCTGAGAGACCTCTCGATTATTGCCACTCCGCCGGCGCGGAGACTGTCTATCAAAACCTTTATCCGCGAGCACACTATTGCCTTGGTAAAAGAAGCTGTCTTGAGGGAAACGCTGCGCGGTGGACAAGTGTTTTACCTGCACAACGAAGTCAAGACCATCGAGGAGAGCGCGCGTAAGCTTGGCGAGCTGTTGCCTGAACTATCCATTGGCGTCGCCCATGGTCAACTGCGGGAGCAGGCCATTGAGAAGGTCATGTCGGATTTCTACCACCAGCACCACCATATTTTGATCTGCTCCACGATTATCGAGACGGGAATCGACATACCCAACGCCAACACCATTATTATTGAGCGGGCCGACAAGTTTGGACTGGCTCAACTGCATCAGCTCCGCGGTCGAGTAGGTCGCTCCCACCATCAGGCCTACGCCTATCTGCTCAGTCCGCCACGGTCGCTGATTACGGCTGACGCGCAGAAGCGCCTCGAGGCAATCGAAGCCGCTGGAGATCTGGGTGCCGGATATCAGCTTGCATCCCACGACATGGAAATCCGAGGTGCGGGAGAGCTCTTGGGTGCGGAGCAGTCAGGACAGATTCATCAGGTTGGATTCTCGCTCTACCTGAGCATGCTCGAAAGTGCCGTCGCCGCGCTTCGCAGAGGCGACATACCCGACATTGATCAGCCTCTGGACACGGGTACCGAGGTGAAACTGCATGTCCCGGCGCTGATCCCCGAAGACTACCTGCCGGATATCACCACCCGGCTGGTTCTCTACAAGCGAATCGCTCAGGCCAACAGCGCAGATCAGTTACGGGAGATTCAAGTGGAGATGATTGACCGTTTTGGACTGCTACCCGAGCCTGTCAAAAACCTCTTCACCGCCGCCCTGCTCAGGGTTCGCGCGCAGCGACTGGGTATTAGCGAAATCGATATGACGGATGAGGGTGGTAGTATCGAGTTCACTTCTGCCACGGTCGTTGAACCTGCTGCCATCGTGAACCTGATTCAATCCGATCCACAGTGCTACAGCCTCTCAGGGAGCGGCAAGCTCAGGGTGAAAAAAGCCCTGCCCACTCTCCTCTCGCGCGCCGAATTTCTTGAAGATCTGATGTCGCCCTGGCTGGAGGCCGCATGACCACCGCGATGAACCGATACTGGCCAAGCCTGATCGCTTGGCTGGTGCTGGGCGTCACGCCACTGCATGCTGCTCCCTTGGCTGGCGGTTTTAAGCACTCGGGCTGGTACCAGTTCGAGGTGGTGGTGATGATCGATACCCGCGCCGAGACACTGGAAAGCGAAACCTGGCCGTTGCTGCCCACCGTGGGCTACCCCGCCCGCTGGCGCTGGCTACAGGACGAGAGCGCCCACATGGCTCTGGCCGCAGCGCATCCCGACGCGGCGGTAACCAGTAGCCCCTCGGGGCACCTGGCCGTGCGCCTGCCTACACCGCCTCCACCACGATGGGAGGCCCCCTCTGATCTGCTGACGGAGGGGGACATGGCCCTCATCGACGAGTTGATTGACATCAGTCAGGGCACAGACACATCGAGCCTACGGCCCACGAAAACCGCCGCTAAAGAAACGCCCGATGACCCAGACAGGTTGACCCCGAGACCCTTGCTACCCTTTGAGGATATCGTTGCTCCCGAGGCCGAGACCTCATCGCTACTGACTCTTGAGTCACTCGGCATGGCGGGACCGGCGCCCCAGACCGATTCACCCTCGGTCAACATTCCTTTTGCCCGGCCGGTGGAAACCGTGTCGCTCGAACCGGTCAGCGTGACCGTCCGCCCGATCCCTCCGCCCGTCCCGTTCGTGCAGCTGCCGCTCGATCAATTAGACGCGGGCCTCACGCGCTACCGGCAGCTTAGCGAGGACGAAGTCGTCGCGTCAGTTTCATGGCTGCAGGGACCCGATAGCGATACGTTACCCATCCTGCTCGAGACCGACAGCGATACAGGCTACCCGCCATTGCAGGGCTTTATTCAGCTCATACCCCGGGAGGGCAACTGGCGAATGGGACTCAATTTCTGGGTCAATACCGACGGGCGCTACCTGCCAGAGATTTTCGAGATGTCCGGACCCCCCTCCTCTCCCCAGCGCATTACGTTTCTGACGCCCGAGATAGCGGCAAACTTTGTGATAGAGAGCGAAACCGAATCTTCATCTGACGCCAACGCCGCAGGAATGATCGAGCCAGAGTTCAGTTGGAGCAAGTTCACTGCTCAAGCGACAGGATCGGCTCCGGCACGCTCGATGAATACGTTCGATGCACTCAGCGCCCCGCCAGCGCAACCCGAGTGGCCATGGCGGCACCTCATCCATGTGGCCGATACCATTCCACTCACAGAAAACCGTTTGCGCTATTACGACCACCCGGTCATCAAGGTGCTGGCCATCTGGCGTGAGCTGAGCTGGTACGAGCTCTTTTACCGCGGCAAGATCCTGCTGGACTCATCGCCCGACGCGTCAGTGAGTGCAGCACCCGCCACCCATACCCTGCGGGCCATACCGGGCGGCCCTGCGCCTCAGGGCTGACCGCCCGTCAGGTCCGGCTCCGGTGGATTCAACAGCACGGTTCGGGTCGGGAAAGCCACCTCAGCGCCGTGAGCGTCGATGATGTTCAGAATCTTCAGCAACACATCCTGCTTGACGCCGTGATAGGTCGCCCAGTCGGTGGTCCGCGTGAAGGCGTAGATGAAGAAATCCAGAGAGGAAGCGCCGAAGGAGACAAAGTTGACCATCAGGGTGCGGCCTTTATCGATATCGTCATGCTGCCGGAGCATTTCATCCACATCGGCCACAATCGATGCCATCGCCGCGGCATCGTCGTAACGAATGCCAATCGTCTCGTAGATCCGCCGATTGAGCATGCGCGAGGGGTTCTCAATCGCGACCGTCGAAAAAATCGAATTGGGCACATACAGCGGGCGCTGATCGAAGGTCCTAATCCGCGTGATACGCCAACCCACGTCTTCAACAGTGCCCTCAACCTCCCTGTCTGGCGAGCGAATCCAGTCACCCACCGCAAAGGGCCTGTCGAGAAAAATACTGAGTCCCCCGAGAAAGTTCGCCAACAGATCACGTGCGGCAAAACCGACGGCGATACCCCCAACACCGCCAAAGGCGAGCAGACCGGATACTGATACGCCAGCAGACTGCAGAATCATGATCCCCGCTACTGTCCATAGAGCAATCCGACTGAGACGAGCCACCGCACTGATCGTGGCGCGCTCACTCGATTCAACCGCTCCACGGTGCTCGCCGAGCAGCTCCTCTTCGATACCGCGACTGAGTCGGTGTGCCAACCAACCAAATAGGACCAGCAGCGCCGTATCAGACAAGCGCAGGAGGCCCTCGCGAATGCCATCGAGTGCGGGAAATAGACTGAGCGCCAATAGCCCCAGCACCACCCACATAACCCATTGAATGGGTGGGAAGATCGCGTAAAGCAACACGTCATCCCACCGGGTTTCCGTGCGATCTGCCGCTGTGGTGAGCTTGCGCACCACCCGATAAATCGTGAGGTGACCCAATGCGCCGATCACGATTAGCGCAACAAACACGACGATCCCAATCGGCAAGTGCAACATCGCCGCTATGGGCGTGAGGAGCTCCTGTAAAAACAACATGGCGAACCTGTCCAGTTTGGTTACCTGCCTATCCTACCGCACCCTTTGACCGAACCCATCACGATGCTGTACAAAAACACAGACTGTATATATCATCAGCACCTAGACCAGAGGGATGAGCGTATGAAACTCACTGCACGCCAGGAACAAGTACTCGACGTGATCCGGCGATACGTTGCCGATACCGGTTACCCCCCGACCCGGGCCGATATCGCCCGCGAATTGGGATTCAAATCAGCCAACGCGGCAGAAGAGCACCTGCGGGCTCTGGCGCGCAAGGGCGCTATCGAGATGATCGCCGGCGCATCGCGCGGCATACGACTCACAGAAAGTACCGGGCTGCCGATTATCGGCCGCGTGGCAGCCGGCTCCCCTGTGCTGGCCACCGAGCATATTGAGGATTACTGTGAACTCTCGCCCGGCTTCTTTTCGCCTCAGGCTGACTATCTACTCAGAGTGACCGGCGACAGCATGAAAGACATCGGCATACTCGATGGAGATCTGCTGGCGGTCCACAACACCCCGACCGCGCGAGATGGCCAAATCGTTGTGGCGCGCATCGAGGACGAAGTCACGGTCAAGCGGCTCAAGCGGTCCGGCCAACACACCCTGAAATTACTGCCTGAAAACGCCGACTACGAGCCCATCGTGGTCGACTTACGCCACACAGACTGCGCGATCGAGGGGATCAGTGTGGGCGTCATCCGTCAGCAAAGCGGATCTTAGTGCGTATTTTAGCGGTGACAAATTTTGGGGGGGAGACTACCCGGGAGCAACCTGTGCGGGCTCCTGAAAGGGAAGACGGAGTCGATCGCTCCGCTGTACTGCTGCGCCGCTAACTCAGTGCAGCGTGCGAGTCTCTGACATTTCAGCGGTCTCGACTTCGAGGTTGTTCACCTCAGCCAACTGCGCCGCCGCTTCAATACCAGCCTGAATCATAACCTTGGCAATTTCCAGGTTGTTGCCCATGAGGTACGTGTTCGCCTCTTCGGAAAACTGGATGCTCACCAACGGCTCGGAGTTACCCTCCACGCGCTGAAGCACCACTTCACCATCACCCAGATCTACGATTTCAAGTAAGGATGTAGACACTCAATAACCTCTCTCTGTAAAAGAGTCGCCGCAACCTAGTGCTGTCGACGTGGCTTCACGGTAACACTCTGAGCGGGCATCTGCCACTCGACAGCCCAAGTGCCCAATGATCACGACTCGTCGATTGCGTCAGCGACCTGCTGTGCCAGCGACACCAGCCTGTGAGACCACTCCTCGAACTGCTCCCTCGATACCCCCTGCTCCACCGCAAGACTGTCTGCTCGTCTCACAGGCGGCTTGTCAGTCACGGGTGCCTGCAGTGCCGCCACCCAACCGCTCTTCTCGAGTTGAGCACACGCCTCAACTTCGGCAGGGTGCACCAAGCCCGCAGGTAACGTCGGCAGATCTCGCACTGAATGCGGGGGTTTGTCGGGGGCCTGGCGAACCCGGCACGCCGCCAGCAGCAACCAGCCATAACTATCCAGTAAGCGGGTCTGCACAGCCGGCGCGTAAGCCAGCGTGACCTGGCTTTCAGGGATGTTTTCTTCTGTGAGGGCGCGCTGCCAACCCGACAGCAAAATGCTGGCGTGATAAAGACTTTGGTTGGCGTACGCCAGCGGGTGGCTCAATCGACGTTCTCGTCGGCGGCCGACACCTCGCTCGCTTCGGCTTTAGGAGCGGATTTTGCCTTGGCCTTGGATTTTGTCTTGGGCTTAGTCTTCCGCTTTGCCTTGGGCTTTTTCGCACTGCCCTCTTCAACCCAGCGACCATCGGCAAACAGCGCTCTCCAGCCACTTGGCTTCCCATCTCGCTCCGACATGACATACTGCTCTTTGGTCTTGCGGCTATAGCGGATCTGGCTGCGATTACCCTGATCGTCGGTTCGCGGAGCGTCAAAAAGGTAGTGGTGCTTGGGGTCGATCTCCGCCTGATGCGGCAGCAGCTCGTCGACATAGGGCGGCCGGGTTTCGCGGTGCCTGGGAAACTGGCTCGCCGCCAAAAAGATTCCCGAGGCGCCGTCGCGCAACACGTAGTGATCCTCTACTTTCATACACTGCAACTCGGGCATCGGTACCGGATCCATTTTGGGTGGCGCGACTTCACCGCTTCTGAGCAGCTTTCGTGTGTTAGTGCAGGAAGCTTCACTACAGCCGAAGTATTTGCCAAAACGTCCTGTCTTGAGCTGCATATCAGCACCGCACTTGTCGCACTCAATCACAGGTCCGTCATAACCCTTGATGCGGAACTGTCCCTGCTCAACCTCGTAGCCATCGCAATCCGGATTGTTGCCGCAGACATGAAGCTTGCGGGATTCATCGATCAGGTAGCTATCCATAGCGGTGTGGCACTTCCCGCAACGTCGCTTGGTCAGCAGCAATCTGGATTCCGCTTCATCATCCGCATCGACACTGATCGCCTCGTCACCCGGAATCAGGTTCACCGTATTTTTACAGCGTTCTTTGGGCGGGAGGCTGTAGCCCGAGCAACCCATAAACACACCCGTGCTCGCGGTCCGAATTTGCATCGGGCGACCACAGTCTCCGCAAGGAATACCGGTAGGTGTGGGATCATTTGGCTGCATCCCGTCCGGGCCATCGTTTGCCGCCTGCACCAACGTGCCGCTGAATTCGGTGTAAAACTCGTTCAGGAGGTCGGTCCACGACAGCGACCCTTGGGCAACCTCGTCTAGCCGCTCTTCCATCTGCGCGGTAAAGCCATAGTCCAGCAAGTCGCTGAAACTGCCTTGCAGGCGTTCGGTAACGATGTCGCCCATTTTCTCGGCATACAAACGGCGATTTTCAAGACGTACGTAGCCCCGATCCTGAATAGTAGAAATAATCGCCGCATAGGTAGAGGGTCGGCCAATACCCCGCTTCTCAAGCTCGCGAACCAGACTGGCCTCGCCGTAGCGAGCCGGCGGCTTGGTAAAATGCTGTTTCGGATCAAACTCGGACACGGTCAAACCATCGCCAACGGCCAGAGGCGGCAACACCGCGTCATCGCCCTTGCGGGCTGCGGGTGACTGAACCCGCGTAAAACCATCAAACTCAACGACGCGACCCTTTGCCGTCAGTCGGCAGTCTGCAGCGGTGACCACCAGAGTGGTCGACAGATATCGCGCAGGCGTCATCTGACACGCCACAAACTGTCGCCAGATAAGATCGTAGAGTCGCTCGGCATCCGGCTCCATGCCCGACAATTGGTGACTCCGCAATCTGACGTCAGAGGGGCGAATCGCCTCGTGCGCTTCCTGTGCACCTTCCCGCGATCCGTAGCGAATGGGCTCGGCTGGCAAGTACTCGGGTGAGAAGTCCTTTTGAATCAGTGTCCGACAGGTGCTCACCGCCTCATCACTGAGATTGGTGGAGTCGGTACGCATGTAGGTTATGTAGCCCGCCTCATAGAGGCGCTGGGCGAGGATCATCGTCTTTTTGACGCCAAAGCCCATGCGCGTACTGGCCGCTTGCTGCAGCGT
>CALKEI010000145.1 GCA_938085095.1 uncultured Luminiphilus sp.
CGCCCAAATCCGAAATGACCCCCGTAAAGGCGGGGCTGGTATCACGTATCCGCTCGACTTCGCGAATAATGGAGGCTTCCGACCGACTCTGGATGATGCGCCCCTCGTGCTCGGTAATCGAGCAAAAGGTACAGCCCCCGAAACAGCCACGCATGATATTCACCGAATGCTGGATCATGTCCATGGCAGGCACGACGGCGCCGTTGTAGCTGGGGTGGGGAAGTCTCTGGTACGGCAACTCAAACACCCAGTCCAATTCATCTGTTTCGAGCGGGATGGGTGGTGGATTGAGCCAGACTTCGCGGTCGCCGTGTGCCTGCACCATCGGTAGCGCGTTATGTGGGTTGGTTTCTTTGTGGAATACCCGCGAGGCGTGCGCATAGAGAACAGGGTCTTCTGCAACCGCTTCGGCTGACGGCAGGCGGATCGCATGGGTGTCACACTTCGGGCTCGCCATCAAGCGAACGGGTGTGGCGGCGGAGGCGCTCTCTGCATCGGTTTGGGCGTCGCTGCAGGGCTCAGGCTCCATGCCTTGATAGGGGTTGGGATGCGCGTCAATTCGCCCGGGTTGGTCCACCGATGTCGAATCGATCAGTATCCGATCCGCCGGCGGTGTGCGCGTGGTAAAAGCGGTGCCTCGGATATGGGTGAGGGTATCAATCGTCCGGCCCTCGGCCAGGCCGTGCGCGATCTCCACAATGGCGCGTTCAGCATTGCCGAACAGAAGCAGGTCGGCGCGACTGTCAAGCAACACAGAGCGCCTGACCCGATCACTCCAGTAGTCGTAGTGGGCGATGCGGCGCAAACTCGCTTCGATGCCACCGATGATAATCGGCACGTCTCGAAAGGCCTCCCGAAGTCTCTGGCTGTAGACCGTCACGGCCCGGTCTGGGCGCTTGCCGGCGATATTGCCGGGCGTGTAGGCATCGTCATTACGCCGCTTTCTGTCTGCGGTGTAGTGGTTGATCATCGAGTCCATGTTGCCGGCGGTGACACCAAAGAAGAGATTGGGCCGACCGAGGACGGTAAAGGGCTCGGCAGACTGCCAATCGGGTTGCGCGATCATACCCACTCGAAATCCCTGCGCCTCGAGCACGCGACCGATTACGGCCATGCCGAAACTGGGGTGATCTACGTAGCCGTCGCCCGAGACGATGATGATGTCGCAACTGTCCCAGCCGAGCTGGTCCATTTCGTCCCGTGAAACGGGTAGCCAGGGTGCGGGCCCCAGGCATTCTGCCCAGAACTTTCGATAGCCATAGAGTGCGGTGGGGTTATCGCTCATATCGTTGTGCCTGCTCTCGGACGTCGCTGGGAACATCGAGCTTCTCGCCGCAGTGATGACAGTGCAGCGCATCCAGACCATGCCCTTGTTTGGCACAGACGGGACAGTTCCATGGCAGGGTCGGGTGGGACGACCGTTGGTCGTTAATACGTTCCCAAAGCTTTCTTGTGATGATGGCGGTTGGCACAGCGATGATTGAATAGCCTACTAGCATGCCAAAACTCGCTACGAAGCGCCCAGCCGCGGTCTGCGGTACGAGATCACCGTATCCCACTGTAGTGATGGTGACTACTGCCCAGTAAATGCTGAGGGGGATGCTGGTGAAGCCATGAGCTGGCCCTTCGATGACGTAGATGATGCATGCGAACACCACGACCACCAACATCACTAAGACCAGAAACACGAAAATGGAGCGAGACGTGCTGCGAAGAACCCCTAGGATCTCGTTGAGTTCGGCGAACAGCGCAACCAGTCGAAACACCCGAAATACCCGTAACACGCGCAGCAGCCTGATGACCACGAGCGGTGCTGCCTCGGGATAAAGGAAGGCAATGTAGGTTGGCAGGATGGCGAGTAAGTCAATGATGCCCCAGAAGCTCAGCAGGTAAGCGGGTCTGTTGTGAGTGCACCAAGTGCGAATCGCATATTCGAGGGTAAACAGCCCGGTAAAAAAGATTTCGGCGTACCAGAAGCCAGCTCCAAACAGTCCGTCGAGCTCAGGCACCGAATCGAGCACCACGACCGTGACGCTCATCAAAATAAGCGCGATGAGTGCCATATCCAGGCGACGCCCCGCCAACGTGCCGGTGCCAAAAATAATGACCTCCAGCTTGCGCTGCAGTGCGCTTTGCCCCGGCTCCGGACTGTCACTGAGCGGGTTGGGCTGCGTGATCACAGTAGATCCTCGAGGCTACGCCAAACGCTAGTGAGGATGAGTGGCTGCGCTGCGACCGTTGGGTGAATGCCATCTGCCTGCATGAGGGCGCTATTCAGGGCCACAGACTCCAGCGGGAAATCGGCCAGTACGGCGCCCGTTCCCTCGGTTGCGCCAGAAAAGCTGGCGCGGAATGCGTCCGTATAAAATTTCCCAAAGTTCGGCGGGATTTCCATCGGTAATACCAGTACCTTGGCATCCGCGTCCTCGGCCAGCCCAATCATTTTGTTTAAATTGTCCCGTAGCTGGCCAACCGGATAACCTCGGAGTCCGTCGTTACCGCCCAGTTCGATGATGACGATCTGAGGCTGATGCGTTTCCAGCAGATCAGGCAGTCTGCGTAACCCGCCTGCTGACGTATCGCCTGATATACTGGCGTTAACGGTGCGATAGGGCCTGCCTTCTTCGCTCAGGCGGGTTTCCAGGAGTGCCACCCAACCTTGCTCCAACGACATGCCGTAAGCCGCACTAATGCTGTCTCCCACTACCAGGATGGGCTGCGCGCTCTGGGCGCCAGCTATGGTTGGGATAGCCAGTAATAGCGATCCAAGCCAAGCCATTACTCGTAAGCGTCGAGCGAGGACCCGCAGTATGATCAAAGTTAATCAGCTCCTAAAAACCGTACCCACTGCCGATGGTGATCTCACCATCTTGCGCGGGGTGAATCTTGAGATCGCAGCCGGCGCTTCTGCCGCCATCGTCGGTGCGTCTGGATCGGGCAAGTCTACCTTGCTGGGGCTTCTAGCGGGTATGGATGTCGCGTCGGCCGGTGAAATCTGGCTCGATGGTGAGTGTTTGAGCACCCTGAACGAAGACGAGCGAGCGAGGTTGCGCGCTGAAAAAATTGGCTTCGTGTTCCAAAGTTTCCAATTGCTGCCTGCGCTGACAGCCAAAGAAAACGTCATGCTGCCTCTTGAATTGGCTGGAGTGCCCGACGCCGGCGGGATTGCAGAGCGTTTTCTCGCCGAGGTTGGGTTGGAGAGCCGATTAGAACATTACCCAACGACCCTCTCGGGAGGCGAGCAGCAACGGGTAGCGATTGCGAGGGCCTTTGCGCGCGAGCCCAGAATTTTGTTTGCCGACGAGCCGACGGGCAATCTCGATACCCGCACCGGCGAGCGGGTCATCGATCTGTTATTTGACCTGAATGACAGGGCGAGTACCACGCTGGTGCTGGTCACACATGATGAGCGGCTGGCCGAGCGTTGTGACGACCGTTTCGCCATGACAGCGGGGGAGCTGAGCGGGCCGTGAGGGCTGATCTGTGAGGCAGGCACTGACCTGGAAACTACTGGCGCGTGAGTGGCGTAGCGGGGAGTTAGGCATTTTGCTGCTGGCCCTGGTGTTGGCGGTGTCCGTGGTCGTTGGGGTCAGTAGTTTCGTGACGCGGTTGCAGTCGGCGTTGTTGTCGGAAAGCGCGCGCTTTTTGGCCGCGGATATGGTGGTGGTCAGTCGAACACCGTTACCAGCGCAATGGTTGGCCGAAGCGGGGCAGATGGGTTTGTTAAGTTCTGAGGGTGTTGGTTTTCCCTCGATGGTTGTCGCCGACGTGGATCATATGGCGCTGGTGTCGATCAAAGCCGTTTCTGCTGGCTATCCTTTGCGAGGAGCGCTGCAGTGGTCTGCCGAGCCCTACGGTGTCCTGCGCTCCGGTGGGGCGATCCCCCAGAGCGGCGAGGTCTGGCTGGCGCCTCGGTTGTTCGCGTTACTCGATGTTGGATTGGGCGACGAGGTGATCGTTGGTGAGACGAGCCTGACGGTCTCCGGGGCAGTGCGGAGTGAACCCGACGCCACCACCGCGGTGTTTGGCTTCGGGCCAAGGCTCTTAATGAATACGGCTGATATAGAAGCTACCGGTGTTGTACAGCCCGGGAGCCGGGTGGAGTACCGTTTGCTGCTCGGCGGGGCGTCTAACGCGATTACTGAGTTCACAGAATGGGTGACACCTCAGCTAGAACAGGGCCAGCGGCTCGACTCGGTTGAAGGGTCTCAGCCCGGCATTGCCACTACGCTCGAGCGTGCCCAGGGTTTTTTGCTACTCGCTGGCAGTCTCGCAGTGGTGCTAGCCGCCGCTGCTATCACGCTGGCGAGTCGCCGCTTCGCCGAACGACATACCCAATACGTGGCCATCCTTAAAAGTTTGGGTGCACAGTCTCATGAAATAGCACAGCTCGATGGTCGGAGTTTGTTTTGGATGGGGTTCGCTGGAACTGTCATCGGATGCGGTATCGGATGGGGGCTGCAGGAGCTGTTCATTCGGCTATTGGGTGCTTTACTGCCCGTTGAACCCGGCGCGGCTGGATGGCAGCCGGCCTTGATCGGAGCGGTCACAGCGGGAGTCTGTCTCGTCTTTTTTGCCTGGCCGCCGCTTCGTCGTCTAGGGCAGGCTTCCCCCCTTCGGGTATTACGCGCTGACATCGGCGTAGCGGACGTGCAGCGTTTTCGGGATTTCCTGCTCGGCGGTGTATCGATTATTGCGCTGATGTGGTGGTACAGCGGCAGTGCTTTGGTGACCGCAGCCGTCATCACCGGTCTTGGAGTGGTGATCGGCCTTGGATTTTTGGCGGCTCGCTTGCTGCTCTCAGGAGGCAGATCAGTAGGTGGCTTCGCTGGCAGTATCTGGCGGGTCGCCCTGGCCGGTTTGCAGCGGCGCGGCCGCGCAAATGCACTGCAAATGGTGATCTTTGCAATGGCGATTATGCTCATGTTGCTGCTATCGGTGGTGCGCTCATCGCTGATCGGTCAGTGGCAGTCCCAGCTTCCTGCCGATGCCCCCAATCATTTTCTGCTAAATCTGGCACCCGAGGAGCGACCGTCCCTTGAGGGGTTTTTTGACAATCATGACATAGCCTCCGAGACCCTCTACCCCATGACCCGGGGTCGGGTGGTGAGTGTCAATGAGGCGGAGCTGCCTAAATGGCAGGAAGTGGAGGCCGAGGGTGCTCCTCGGCAGCGAGAGGCCAACTTCACGTGGTCAGATCAGCTACCCCGCGGCAATGTGCTCTTAGCGGGCGATTGGTGGCCTGCTGACTCGGAGGTGCCCTGGGTTTCTGTCGAGGAAGACTTTGCTGAGGATATCGGAGCGAAGGTGGGGGACCGGTTGGCCGTGCGTATTGGGGCGGACACCCTCGAGGTGACCGTGCGCAGTATCCGTTCAGTGGATTGGCAATCCATGCGGCCGAATTTTTTTATGGTCTTCCCGCGCGCCGTGCTTGAGCGCTTTCCGGGTATGTACATGACGAGTTTCCGTTTGCTGCCGGAGCAAAAGCCATTGCTCAATCAGCTGGTCAGTGTCCTACCAACCGTCACCGTGATTGAGCTCGACATCGTGATCAAGGAAATGCGCTCGGTGGTGGATCAAGTCGCCCGCGCACTGGAGTTGGTGTTGGCCGTTATTCTAATGGCAGGGGGGCTGGTACTGATTTCGGGAGTCCGATCCAGCTTAGATGGCCGGCTCCGGGAGAGCGCCTTGTTGCGCGCATTGGGGGCGCGTCGCGGGCTCGTGCTCGGTGCACTCTGGATCGAGTTTCTCGTCTTGGGGGGGTTGGCCGGAGCACTCGCCAGCGTCGGCGCCGAGGTGGCTGCCTGGGGCTTGCAGACTCAGGTGTTTGAGATGACTTGGGCACCGACCCCCTTGATGTGGTGTCTTGGCCCGCTGGCGGGGGCCGTCATCGTGGGGGCGCTGGGCGTCTGGTCTTGTCGCCGCGTGGTCCGTGTGCCGCCTATCGTGCTGCTCAGAGAGGTGTAGCCGGCTCAGGCGGGCGCTACGCGACGATTGCGCGTCGCGGCTCGCGTCCTCACTGCCTCAGGCTGCTATCCGAGCAGGTGTGCGACCGCGTCCCGCTCCTCCGCCAGTTCCTGCGCTGTCGCGTCCATCTTGCCCCGGCTGAATTCGGCGATGTCGAGCCCTTGCACGATCTCCCATTGCCCCGCCTTACAGCGACAGGGAAAGGAATAAATCAGACCGGGTTCGATGCCGTAGGAGCCGTCAGAGATAACGCCCATCGATACCCAGTCATTGTCCGGTGTGCCCAGAGCCCAGCTCCGCATATGATCCACCGCAGCGTTTGCTGCTGACGCGGCGGAAGATGCGCCCCGCGCTTCGATAATGGCAGCACCTCGCTGCTGGACCGTGGGTATAAACGTCTCGCTGTACCAGTCCATATCCAGTCCTTGCATGGCCGCTTGCTCGTCCACCAATGCATGATGAAGATCAGGGTACTGCGTGGCAGAGTGGTTCCCCCAGATAATCATGTGACGAATGTCGTTCACCGTTGTGCCGGTCTTTTGGGCAAGTTGGGTTTTGGCGCGGTTATGATCCAGCCGCATCATGGCGGTAAACTGCCTCGGGTCCACATCTGGCGCATTGCGCTGTGTGATTAACGCGTTGGTATTAGCGGGGTTGCCCACCACTAGCACCTTGATATCACGGCTGGCCACATTGTTGATCGCTTTGCCCTGAACACCAAAAATAGCGGCGTTGGCTTCGAGCAAATCCTTGCGCTCCATGCCCGGGCCCCGCGGGCGGGCTCCTACCAGAAGGGCATAATCCGCATCCTTGAAGGCGACGTCGGGGTCATCGGTACAGACGACGTCGGCCAGTAAGGGGAATGCACAGTCATCCAGCTCCATTTTGACGCCGCCCAATGCGTCCATCGCGGGGGTAATATCGAGCAGCTGTAAGATGACGGGTTGGTCGTCACCCAGCATGGATCCCGAGGCGATTCGGAAAAGCAGGGCGTAACCAATTTGTCCGGCTGCTCCGGTGACAGTGACGCGAACGGGTGCTTTCATGATGGTGTTCCTTGGCGGTCAGAGAAATGTAAAGCGGACTCACAGCGGGGCGGATTGTCCTGTCAGACGAGATAAAACTCAAGTCTGGCAGGTATATGCTGCGCCGATTGGCTTTTGCGCGAAGGGGTCGTCTCTCCTATCATCCGCACTCAGCAGGTCTGCGCTCACCTGCGTCAATCAGGTCAGCGCATCAGGACAGACATATGACGCAAACAGATAACAAGACGGTATCGGCGGGGCAAGGCAAGGACCCCCGCAGGGATCGGTTTGAATTCAACAAGCTGCGGAAGCGGCTGCGGCGACAAGCGGGAAAGGCGATTGCCGACTTCAACATGATTGAGCCTGACGATCGCATTATGGTGTGTATCTCGGGGGGTAAGGACTCTTACGCGATGCTCGAGTTGCTGATGACGCTGCGAGACAGCGCGCCGATAGACTTCGAGATCGTTGCGGTAACGCTCGATCAAAAGCAGCCAGGATATCCAGAGGAAATATTGCCTCAGTATCTCGAGACCCTCGGTATTCCGTTTTACATTCTCGAGCGCGATACGTATAGCGTCGTCCGGTCAGTCATCCCTGAGGGAAAAACGACCTGCGGTTTGTGCTCCCGACTTCGGCGCGGCACGCTGTACGGATTCGCAGAGCAGATTGGGGCGAGCAAGATTGCCTTAGGCCACCACCGAGACGATATCGTCGAGACTTTGTTTTTAAATCTGTTTTTCGGCGGCAAGCTTAAGGCGATGCCGGCGAAACTGAAAAGTGATGATGGCAAACATGTTGTGATCCGGCCGCTCGCGTACTGCCGGGAGTCCGATCTGGAGGCTTATGCGCAAGTCATGGAGTTTCCGATCATTCCATGCAATCTGTGTGGTACTCAGGAAAATCTGCAGCGCCAGGAGATCAAGCAAATGCTCAGGGGCTGGGAGCGTGAATACCCCGGCCGAACGGAAACGATTTTCCGGGCGCTGAGCAATGTTGCACCCTCGCACCTTCTCGACCACGACCTGTTCGACTTCAAGAGTCTCAGCGTCGAGGTTGACGACAGTCTGGGATTGCCCGATATCCGCGTTGTCAATCTGTGACGCTTCTGCACGCCAGACAGGTTGGTATTGAACGGGGAGATCGTCAGCTTCTGACAGACGTCAGTCTCTCCGTGCGCGAGGGGGAGGTGTGGCAGCTGGTCGGTGCCAACGGGGTCGGAAAGACCAGTCTTCTGAGGGCGTTGGCCGGGTTGGCGCGATTGGGGGTGGTGGGCGACATTCAACGC
>CALKEI010000146.1 GCA_938085095.1 uncultured Luminiphilus sp.
ATACTGGAAGCAGTGACTCGATAAGCCTGCTCAGGCGGCAGTGAGCACGACCTCATAAAGGGAGTAAATCAGCCGCCCGTCTCCTTGCAGCGCTCCCGCACCAACAGCTTGAATGGTGTTCAGCCAGGCGTAGCGCTCGTCGCTGGTCTGAAAGGTAGGCGCCGTCGCAATTAATCCGTTGGCCATATCTGCCCGTCCGGCATATTCGACATAGATGTAAGCACCATCATCGGTTTTTAGGGTGAAGCGCACATCCACACATCCGATCGAGCCATCGTCACTCAGCGTCAACCAGTCTGCGGCGTCTGTGGCGGCGAGGCTGGCCCTCACGCGGTCGCTCTCTACCTCGATGCTCGCCACATCGACCACCAATCTTGTGCCCTTTGGCCCCTTACCGACCTCCATTCGCTCACCCAATTGCACCGTAATGGTGCCCATTAAGGCGAGTTCAGCAGTGGCTTTCATGATTCCTCCTCAAGAGCGATGGCCTGGAAAGGCCGCAGGCTGGCGACTTTACAAACTTCTGCAATCAGACCACAAATCCGCTATTGTGGGTCACGAAAAGAAGAAAAAAGCATCGAGAGGGGGCCTCATGAATGCCGACGACTTACATACCAGACTACTCACTTCCGAAGTGTCTTTTCTTCGAGATCAAATCATCAAGCAGTTGTGCCGGTGGGAACGCTGCAGGCACGACGGCGACCTTCTGATGGCCTTATCGACCGTTCATGAGCTCGTGGAAATCGAAGATACCGTTGTAAAGGCGTTTCCTTAGCACTGAAGCAAGAGCTGGCAAGCATTGAGGCCTGCCAGCGCAGTGTTCCATTGTGAGCTCCGCGCTGGAGCGTCACTCCACTCTGGTCAGCAACGCGGTATTTTCTGTCATCTGGCCATCGAGCATGATGGTGTTTGTGAACAACATCGAGTCGCCGTCAGCCCCCTGCATTGCCCACTGCATGGACGTCACAAAACTTTCATGCTCGGCGTGAAGGTCGCTCGCTGACTCGTCTAGCGCCAACGATAATTCGCTCTCGGACACGCTGCTAACGCGAAAAATAGGTTCAGTGCCGAGCGCGCAATAGTGTTGCACTACCAACTCGCCATTTTTGTCGCTATAGGTCGTGAGCATTTCTACGCCATCCTCAACGAGAGTCTCCGTGATGGTGTTGCCTCCCGAGGTCATCCGCCATTCGTAGGACACATCGATGACAGCGCCAGTGAGCCCCTGAGTCATCTTTCCTTCCCACTTACCCAGCTTTTTCTCTACCTGCTTAAACGCCATGCTGCTGTCCACGGCGGGCATCTCTACATCGCCGATCACCACGGGCTCTTCCGAAGCCTGAACAAAAACCGCCCCCAACAGCATAGAGAGCCCTGCCACAACCATTACCTTCATCATCTACTCCGTTATTCACTTATCGAAACTGGTGAGTAAAAATAGACTAATCCGCGCTTAAAAGACACCGCGATACCGATGATTGCGGCGCGGGCGGGTATCTTGGACCCTACCGCGTCCCCGCATCACATGCCCGAATAATCAAATCCGTTTACCGTCAGCACTCGCGCGATAAAGTCCTCCCATACCTCATTGGGAATCCAAACGGCGTGCATCAGCGACATGGCCTCATCCATCGGCACGCCCTCGTAAATGACCTGATATAAAAAACCAAATACCGATGCTCGAAAATTGACCTCGCAGTGCAGCAGCGTCCGTTGCGGCGTCGGCACCTTCATCGCCGCCGCAAAAGCCTCAAAGTCTGTGAGCGACGGCGACTCCCACTCGACCGGGATATGAACGAACTCCATACCTAACGCTTTCACAATCGCATCCTCATGCTCCAGCGCACGCTTATGATTCGTAAAAGCCAGGAAAATAACCCTGCTGTAACCCGAGCGAGCGGCGAACCGGAGATCCTCCTCAGTGGGTTGCCCTGACGCAGTCAGCGCCGGAGAGTAGTTAATCTGGTTAAGTAAGGACAAAGTGGTTTCATTCGCCGAATGGGTGACGTCGGCGTGAGCGGCAAAAATTAACGGCAGCATTAGCAGTAACGCAGCTTGCACAAAATGTTTTGCCGAACGCCACAACATGCGTGCAATCACCGTATCGCCCGTTTGCATCTGTGCCTTGCGCGACCATTCATCGTAGGTGCCAGCTAGCCAGAAACCACTTTGAGCAGCTCCATGATAATCATCATGATCAGTATTGCCGACGACGTCGCAAAGGACGCCGCTCGCCAAGAGACGTTGTTTCCGATCAGCTGTATCAGCGAGTGAATGACTCTCATCACAACATAGGCCCACGCCAGAGAGACATTCGCGTCATTAGCGGTCCCGGCTAGGTGTATGTATACCAATGTCGCGTAAAAGAGCGTGGGTTGCTCAAAAAGATGATTGTAATTGTCTGTTACATACCGCAAGCGATCTGACATTTTTGGACGCACTTCTTCTGAGTGCTTGGCGTACTGCAAACGGCCCCACTGCTTAACGATCACAGGCAACCGAGTCGACATTAGCAGCGCCACAACCACACCAGACCACACCAACATCCCCAACATAGGATTCAATATGCTCATCACTCACTCACTTGTTATTCGACAGGCCGATGACTTCGGCGGACAACGGGTTGCGGCTTCACTCTCCGCCTCCGCCGTCTCCACCTCCGCCGTCGCCAAAGGCACCGCCAGCGTCTCCGGTGTAGACTCCGTTTTCATCAAAGTTCCCAGATCCGCCGCCAAACCATAAGACAAAGCCATCAGCTTCTACTTTGCCCTTAACCTGTCTGTCGCCGCACTTTCTGCACACGAACCAGGCGTCGCCCGTACTGAAATCGGCGGCCTTATCAGACTTGAACCCATGACTTAGACTGCCACACGCTCGGCATCGGTAGCTATATGCGATGATCAACAAGATCGCCGGAAAAATGCTACATAAGAGGGCTAAAACAAGTAACAAGTCGCTGTCCATTTGGGTCGCCAGCAAATGAGAGACCCTCGAGTTTATCCTACTAACTGTGAGGCAGTAGAAGTCTAGAAAGAATGGCTTAGGTAGGGGCTCTAGAGGAAATGGCGGAGCGGACGGGACTCGAACCCGCGACCCCCGGCGTGACAGGCCGGTATTCTAACCAACTGAACTACCGCTCCAGGTAGACGACGCAGAACCTGCATCGGTTGT
>CALKEI010000147.1 GCA_938085095.1 uncultured Luminiphilus sp.
GCGCCCCGATCGGCAGGTTGCAAAGGGATCTCCCACGGAGTCCCGCAAGGAGAAGAAAATGTCAGAGAAGGTGATCATCAAAGAGGTCGCGGCGCGTGACGGCTTGCAGGCACAGCCCAAACATTTGACCGTTGAGCAACGTATCGCCCTCTTGGCTGCGCTCGCGGATGCCGGTGTGCCCGAATTGGAAATCGGATCTTTTGTTTCTCCAAAGGCAGTGCCGCAAATGGCGGGCACGGACGAGATTGCCGCGAATCTGCCCGCCGCTGACCTCGCTTACAGTGCCCTGGTGCCTAATATGAAAGGTTATGAGCTTGCGGTCCGGGCGGGTATTCGGAGCCATGCGATCGCCTTGGCCGCCACTGAGGAAATGAATCAGAACAATATTCGCAAAGGTCTCGAAGACACCTTTGTGATGGGAGAGGAAATTCTGGACCGGGCCGCCGAGGAGGGCGTAGCGATTCATGCGTATCTGGCGGTGGCTTTCGAGTGTCCCTATGAGGGTGCGGTGTCTGAGGCACTCGTACTCGACCTGGCGGCGCGATTAATGGAGCACAAACCCGCACGGCTTGTGATTGCCGATACGATTGGCGCTGCAAACCCGGCCGCCGTGCAATCCATGATGCAAAAGCTCGTAGACCGGTATGGGCCTGAGCGGCTTGGCTGTCATTTTCATGACACCCGCGCTATGGGACTGGCCAATGTCTATGCGGGATTATTAGCCGGTGTTCGCCAGTTTGATGCCTCTGCGGGCGGTCTGGGTGGATGTCCGTTTGCTCCGGGCGCAAAGGGCAATGTCGCCACCGAAGACGTGGCAATGCTGTGCGAATCGATTGGTTACACAACCGACCTCAATATGCCGAAGCTACTCGACGCGGTGTCGTTACTCAGCGAGATGATCGGGGCGCCGCAGGGTGGCAGGGCCCACACCTGGCTATCCAAGCAATGTGCATGAGGTAACGGCGTGAGAGTGTCTGAGGCGATTGTCGGACGGCAGAGTATTCGCGCTTTTTTGTCTCACAGGCCGGTCAGCGACGAGCAGATTGAAACGCTTTTGACCATTGCGGGTCGCGCACCGTCGGGATCGAATATTCAGCCGTGGCACGCCTACATTGTTCGTGGTGGGCGCAAAGATCGTATTACCGAAGCGTGTTCTGCTCGGTATCTGTCGGGTGATGAGGGTGCTTACGAGTATCACTACTACCCCCGCGAGTGGCGTGAACCGTATATTGGTCGACGGCGACAGACGGGCTTCGGTTTATACGGATTACTGGGAATAGAGCGACATGACGCTCAGGCGGTCAAAAACTACCGCGTGCAGAATTATCAGTTCTTTGGCGCGCCTGTGGCGCTGTTTTTTACCATCGATCGCGATATGGAGCAGGGGAGCTGGGTCGATTACGGGATGTTTTTGCAATCCTTTATGCTGGCGGCCCGGGAAATGGGCATGGAGACCTGCGCACAGGCGGCGTTTTGCCCCTACCACGACAGTGTAATGCCCATTCTGGAAGCGCCGGCTGAGCAGATGCTGGTGTGCGGTCTGTCTTTGGGGTACGCGGACCCTGACGCCCTCGTTAACAGCTATCGCACGGAGCGGCTCGACGCCCGCGAGTTCATGACGGTCCTAGACTGAGGGGCGACTGCCTTAGCTGGCTCTGGCCACCATTTGCTTAGCGATGATCATGCGCTGTATCTCATTGGTGCCCTCACCAATGCACAGCAAAGGTGCATCGCGATAGAAGCGCTCGATTTCGTACTCTGGTGAGTAGCTGTAGCCGCCAAACACTCTCATGGCATCCAGACTATTCTGCACGGCGGCCTCAGAGGCAAAAAACTTGGCCTGACCAGCCTCCAAATCACAACGCTCTTGATGATCATATTTTGCGGCAGCCTGACTGACGAGCAGCTCTGCGGCGGCGGCGCGGGTCGACATTTCAGCCAGTTTTAGCTGGATGGCTTGATGTTCGGCAATAGCCTTACCAAAGGTTTTGCGCTCCATGGCATAGTGCAGTGCCATGTTGGTCGCGCCTTTAGCCATGCCAGCACCGCGCGCAGCGATATTAATTCGACCCAGCTCCAAGCCGCCGGCCACCTGCTGAAATCCTTTGCCCTCTTCGCCGCCCACCAGATTGTCTGCCGAGACGCGAAAATCCTCAAAAATCAGCTCCGCGCTGTCGATGGATCGGTATCCCAGCTTTTTCAGTTTTTTACCCACACTAAAGCCGTCGCCTTTTTCACATACAAACAGGCTCATTCCGCGGTGCGGCGGTGAGGCACTCGGATCAGTCTTGGTTAGTACAGCAAGACAATTGCCTTTGATGCCGTTGGAGATCCAGGTCTTGGTGCCGTTGAGGATGTAGTCGTCTCCCTCTTTTTTGGCCGCAAGACGGATACCCTGCAGGTCAGATCCGGCATCTGGCTCGGTCAAGCCAATACCGCCGCGCAATTCACCCGTGGCAAATTTGGGTAAAAAATGCTCTTTCTGGGCTTGGGTGCCGCCGCGTTCGACACAGCTGGCCATGATGAGGTGCGAGTTGAAGATACCCGAGGGAGCCATCCAGACCTCACAGATACGCGAGACAATGCGCGCGTAAGTCGAGGCGCTTAATCCGAGACCCCCATATTCTTCAGAGATCGTCGCACCGAAGAGCCCCAGTTCTTTCATTTGTTCCACTAGATCTGTCGGATACTCATCGGCTTGATCGTATTCTCTGGCAATCGGCCGGAGCTCCTGCTCCACCCATTTGTCGATGGTAGCTAGAATCTGTTTTTCGACCGAGGCGTCATGGGTCATGTGTTATCTCCTGAGGAATTCAGTTATGCCGGATCGCGTTTCGGGACGAGGATCTGACGTTCAAAGACGCACACTTCGGTATCGTCCTGATTAATCCCTCTCGTTAGCACGCTGACGATGCCGGCATTGGGTCTAGAGCGCGATTCGCGCTTGTCCAAGACCTCGGTATTGGCATACAGGGTATCCCCCGGGAAGACGGGCGCGGGCAGTTTGATCTCTTTCCACCCTAGGTTGGCAATCGCCGCCTCGCTGACATCCGAAACGCTCATGCCCACGACCATAGCCACTGTCAGAGGGCTCGCGACCAAGGGTCGGCCGAATTCGGTTTCCGCCGCATACTCTTCGTCAAAATGGAGAGGGTGCGTGTTCATGGTCAGCAAAGTGAACCAGGCATTGTCATGCTGGGAGATCGTTCTACCGGGCAGGTGGTGATAGATGTCTCCCACCGTAAAGTCTTCATAAAGACGACCTTTCTGGTGCGAGTAGCGCGCTTTTGCACTGGTTTTGGCCATGGTCGGGTACCTGTTCTTTTGTGAGGCATAGGTTGTGGTAGTCCGAGATCTATTTAAAATGTCTGGACAATTGAAGTCTGGGGGGTTCAGACCTGTCATGCAAGCTGACCTAGTAAAAAAGGGTGTTGGAAAGGATGCGCGAGCCGTATCGCGTGTACCGCTGTACCGTCAGATTTCCGATAATCTGTTGGCGGGTATCCGCGAAGGAAAATTTCCGGTGGGCACTTTTTTGCCGGGCGAGCTGGACCTGATCGATCGCTTCGAGGCGAGTCGGCACACTATTCGTGAGGCCCTTCGTGTGCTCGAAGATATGGGTCTGGTCAAAAGACAGCGAGGCAGAGGCACGCTGGTACTTTCTACAGAGGCTTCACCTGCCTTCGTGCAAATGGTGCGTTCTCCGTCGGAGCTATTTAGCTACCCTGACACGAGTTTATTTCGGTTGCTGTCTGACGATCGAATCAAGGCCGACAAGGCACTCGCGCGTGAGCTGGACTGTCAGGCAGGGGATGAATGGGTACAGATTTCGGGTTTGCGGACATTAGGTCCCGAGGGTATGCCAATATGTTGGGCCGACGTGTACGTGATCCCGGAGTATGGCTCGATTGCCCAGAGGCTGGGTGGGAGCTCCCGTCCTGTTTACGAGATGATTGCCGAGACATTCAAAGAGTCCATTGAAAACATCACCATCCGGCTAACGGCTGGAGTGCTGTCAGAGAAAAAGGCCGAGGTGCTCGGCGTAGAGGCGGGGTCGCCATCGTTAAGTGTGAGTCGATGTTATCAAGGTAGGGGGGGACGTATTTTTGAAGTCTCCATTTCGGAACATCCCGCCAGCAATTTCAGCTATACCTTCGAATTCACTCGCGGCTGGCAGACAGCTGATCACTGGTCCTGGAGCAATTGATATGACCGACACTGATGTCACGCCTGTACGCAGTTTCTTGTTCACGCCAGCCAATCATGCGCGTCGAGTGGAAAAAGTGTTTGAGGTAGGCGCCGATGCGGTCATTCTTGATCTTGAGGATGCGGTAGCCATCAGTGAGAAACCCGCGGCGAGGCAATGCGTTGTCGAGGCCTTCAGTGCCCGCCCACAGAGCGGTACCCGACATTATGTGCGCGTGAACAGCATTGATACCCCCTATTGCGAAGAGGATATCAAGGCGACAGTGGGACCCTGGCTCGACGGCATTGTGCTGCCCAAGGTGGAGTCCCGTTCCTGTCTTAATCAGTTGGAGAGACTGCTCGCTGCGGCGGAGACTGAGCAGGGCATGGCAGTAGGGACTCTGGATCTGATGCCGATCATTGAGACGGCGGCGGGGGTGGAGTCGGCAAGAAAGATTGCGACAGCGGACAGCCGCATTAAGCGCATGGCGTTTGGTGGCGGCGATTACACCTTGGACCTGAATTACGAATGGAACGCCGATGAGGCAGTGTTGGCATACGCGAGGGCGAAACTGTCGCATGCGTCGCGGCTCGGCGATCTTGAGCCGCCTATCGATACTGTGGTGCTGCAAATAAAAGATGACGCGCGATTTTTGCAGTCAGCCCGGTACGGCAAACAGTTCGGATTTGGTGGCAAATTATGTATCCACCCGAACCAGATACCCCTCGCCCACGACGTGTTTACCCCCTCGCAAGACGAAATCGCTCACGCGCGTGCAGTCGTAGCCGCTTTTGAAGCGGCAGAAGCTGAGGGCTCGGCGTCTATCCAGCTTGACGGATACTTTATTGATTACCCGATTGTTTACAAAAGCCAGCGGATTTTGGCGCTGGCCGATAAATTGCAGGCCTGAATAGCCTGTAAGGTCCGTCTCGTGAGAGTGGCGACGCGTTAACGCGCACGCAGATCGCGGCTGCATTGAGTCGGAATTGCGCGGCTGTTGGTGTATCATGTCCGGACATTTGCGGAGTGTCCGATGCAGGCATCACATCTCAATCAAAAGACCGCGCCGCTGAGCCGTGCGATTGCGGATCGCGCGCTCTCACTGCAGCGGAGCGATGTTCCAGAGGACGTCTGGGACTATCTCAAGCTTTGTCTGGCAGATGCCATCGGGATCGCGTTTGCCTCGCGCCACTATGACTTTGCTACCAAATCACTTGAGTCCCTGAGCTTGCTGGGCAGTGCGGGGGCTTCGACAATCGTCGGTCAATCGAACACGGTGGCGCTGAGAGATGCGGCACTGATGAACGGGTTATTGATTCACGGGCTCGACTATGACGATACCCATCTGGCGTCGGTGGTGCACTGCTCTGCCAGTGCATTCCCGGCGGCATTGGCAATCGCCGAGCAAAAACAGCTAACCGGTGTCGATTTATTGTTGTCCACGCTAATGGCGATCGAAATCGACGCCATGTTGGGGACTCAGGCAGGGGGGGTTTTTCAGCAGGTTGGCTTTCATCCCACTGGTGTGGTCGGAGTCTTCGGTGCGTCAGTGGCGGCAGCACGACTCATGGGCGGAAATAGCGACGCGCTGGTGCGGGCCCAAGGCGTGGCGCTGAGTCTTAGCAGTGGCAGCATGGCGTTCCTCGATGACGGGAGTTGGACCAAGCGATTGCATCCCGGGTGGGCGGCCTCTGCCGCACTGCAGGCAGCCGCGCTGGGCGTCTCGGGATTTGAAGGGCCGGGAGAGGCTTATGGAGGGCGTTTTGGTTTTTATGCGCTCTATGCCCCGGGGACTTCGGTGGAGACCGACACGATCTCGGAGCAACTCTTTAAGGAATGGGCGCTGAGATCCGTTGCTATCAAGCCCTACCCGATTTGCCATTTTAATCATGCGCCGGTGGATGCTGCGCTGAGGCTGAGGCAACAACACGCGTTGACCCCCGACAAGATTGAGTCAGTCACCGTCTTGCTGGATGAGCGCCAGTTCGGGGTGGTGGTGAACCCGATCGAGAGTAAGCGGGTGCCCCAAAGCGAATACGACGCCAAGTTCAGTGTGCCTTATGCCGTTGCCACCGCCTTGTGTAAGGGCCAATTTGGCCTGGCCGATTTGGAAGACGAGGCGCGTCTCGATGCCGAGGTGCTGGCGCTTGCGCAGCGTGTTGACTGCGGGCACGACGAGCGATCGCGTTACCCGGATGCTTTTTCAGGGGGCGTCGCGCTTACCCTGAAGGATGGCACACGCCTTGAGCATTTTTTGACCATCAATAGGGGTGCGGAAGGGCAGTTGTTATCTGCGGACCAGGTGCGAGAGAAGTTTTTGGCCAATTGCGGCCTGACGATTTCGAGTGAATCAGCTGTAGACACGTGGGACGCGCTGATGCAGCTCGATGAAATGAATGACGTAACAGACTTGATGACACTGTTGCGGACTGAAGCCAACAGCGCGGGCTGATTGCCCCGGGAGCAAGTGATGTTGATGAAAGCGGGTGGCCGGATCATGAGTGCGGCCGATTACGAAGCGAGCCTTCGTGAGTACAGCCCTACGGTCTATGTAGATGGCGATTTAGTCGAGTCGGTGGCGGACGATCCTCGTCTGAAGCCTGGGGTCAGGGCAGTGGGTGTCACCTACGACTTTGCCCAGAAGCCGGAGTATGGCGGCCTCATGTTGGCCGAGCAGGGGACCTCGGGTAAAACCGTCAATCGGATGCTGCACATTAATCGACATTCCGAGGACCTGCTCTCCAAGTTGGAAGCAGTGCGTCTCGTTTGTCGGGAAAGCGGGTGCGCCCAGCGTTACCTGACCCACGATGCCTTGAACGCGATATACCAAGCCACATGGCAAATGTCCGAGGACACGGGAGGCGAACAACACGAACGCTTTCTGTCTTACTTGCATCGAATTCAGGATGAAGACCTGACGCTGGGTGTCGCGATGACCGATGGTAAGGGCGATCGCAGCAAGCGACCGGGGGATCAGGCGGTCACGGACAGTTACGTTCATATCACCGAGCGCAGTGCCGAGGGCGTTGTGATTTCGGGTGTTAAAGCCATCGTCACCGGCGGCCCGTATATGCACGAGCTGTTGGTGATGCCTTGTCGCACTATGCGCAAGGAAGATGCCGACTTTGCGATCTGCTGCGCCGTGCCCATCGACGCGAAAGGGCTGACCGTTATTTCGCGACCGGCGGGTCGTCCCGGAGAGGCCGAGGCCCAGTTCAGCTCAAAGTATGGTCAGAGTGTGGCGGTGTGCCACTTCGATCAGGTCTTCGTGCCGTGGGATCAGGTTTTCTTTGCAGGAGAGCACGAGTATACCGAGCATCTGGTGACGTCTTATGCCAACCACCACCGACACAGCTGCATTGGTGCGCGAGCCGGTTTCGGGGATCTGCTGATCGGTGCCGGTGCTCTGATGACTGAGGCCAATGGCCTTGATATGGAAACAGTGCCGCATCTGCGCGATAGCATGGCAGAGCTGATTAAGCTGGTAGAGGGGTTTTTTGCCTGTGGGGTCGCGGCTTCCGTATATGGCGTTCAGGATCCCTGCGGCTCCTGGATGCCGGAGCCCGTTTTTTCGAACGTAGGCAAACTGCTTCTCGCGACACAGATCTATGACATGCATCGTATCGCGCATGAAGTGTCGGGCGGTTTGATTGTGGCTCTGCCAGGGCCTGATGAGGATCATAATCCCGCGACCTCCGGAGACTTGGCGACCTTAATGGCTGGCCGCGCCGATATTCCCTACGAGCAACGCGCACAGGTAGCGCGATTTATGGGCGACATTTCGGCTTCGTCAACTGGCGGCTGGTATTCCGTGATCAGTCTGCACGGTGGCGGGTCTCCACAAGCGATGAAGCGCGAGATTTTCAGGCGCTATCCGATCGAGGAGCGCCGCGCGCTGGTGGAACGGCTGTTGGATCGGGGCGTTGCTGAAACGGGCTCTTCGGGTGCCCCGAGCCGGCAAAAGCAGCCCGGCCAATGCTGTGCGACCGGATGCCAACCTCCGGCTGAACCTGAGGGCGGCGCAGACGCCTGACGGCAGGCCCGCTGGCCGTCCGTTGGGCCATCGAGCGCCTAGAAGGGGACTGCGCGCTCTGCCGGCGGCAAAATAGTCGTGCGCTTCATCAGTCGCGGGTGCTTTGGATCGAACGGATCCCTGCGATGCATGGTGCAGGCGTTGTCCCACATCAGTGCATCCCCTGGCTGCCAGGCGTGCGAGTAAACGAACTCCGGCCGGGTTGTCCAATCAAAGAGAAATGCCAGCATCTCTGCGCTCTCCTGCGGATCCCAGCCAACGATATCGGTTGTCATGCCGGGACAAAGGTAGAGCGCCTTGCGGCCCGTCACTGGATGCGTGCGCACAATGGGGTGATGAATGTCGGGTGACCGCGCTTTCTGCGTATTGTTAGTGGGCACACTGTAAGCCTGATTGAAGGCCTCGTAAGACTGGTTGGCCAAACAGCCATCAAGTTTGGCACGGGTTTGCTCAGGCAGCGCATCCCAGGCGGCGCTCATGTCAGCGAACTCAGTGTTGCCGCCCTCTGGAGGGAGGGTGTCGGCCATCAGTAGCGAGCCCACTGCAGGCCTGGGCAAATAAATTTGGTCGTAATGCCAGCCCACCTCGGTATCAGACAGGATGCCGATTCGGCGTCCTTCTCGCTCAATATTTGAGACATACAAAATTTCGGGGTGCTCGGGGGAGAGGTATTCCTCCCGCACGTGGATCTCAAGGTCGCCAAACTCACTACTGAAGCCCACCAGCGCAGCCTCGTCGAAGGACTGATTCCTAAACAGCAGGAGTTTGTGTTCAGCCCAGAGCTCACGAATAGCGATAACGTCTCGTCCGCTGGGTGATCCGGACAGCTGGCAATCAAGTACTTCGGCGCCGAAAGTAGGGCTGAGGGGGCGTGTCGCGTACATACCGTTGTTCCAAAACGTTAAAGTTCAATTGTACGGACATTTGACGCGAATACCAAGCGGGGGGATATAAAAAATCGGTCAAGCCTGCCGGGAACGCCCAATTTCCAAAGCCAACACGCCCACTATTACCAGAGCGATCCCCAACCACTGGGCGGCGGCCAGAACCTCTCCGGTGAGCTCGTAGGCCATCAGGGCGGTCGCAGGAGGGCCCAGCGTGCTGATTAGTGCGGCCCGCGACGGACCAATCCGTCGCACGCCCTCCGCCATTAAAAACAATGGCAAAACCGTAGAAAAAACAATCAGCGCTGCCAACGTGTACCACGCTGTTGCAGACAGATCGATATGCTGCCAACCCGCCACCCATTGATAGTGTCCGGCAAG
>CALKEI010000148.1 GCA_938085095.1 uncultured Luminiphilus sp.
CTTGCCGATAATCAGCAACGGCAGCGGAATGGCAAATTGCTTGACCCACTCGCACTGACCTTCGTCGATAAAGTCGTCGATGAGTTGATAGGCGAGGTCACGAACTTCGTCTTCCAGCGCTTCGATTTTCTTGGGTCGAAACGCATCGTTGAAAACCGAACGCACGGCTTTATGGTCAGGGTCATCCCGACCATTGAGGGTCTTAGCAGGTACCCACCCCTCTTTTTCAAAAGTACTTCTCACGGCCAAAGCGCGGGGACTGGGCTCCGTGGCATCGGTGAGATAGGCCGTCTCGTTTGTGAAGTGCTCCGTATCAGTCAGAATGTGTCGTACATCGTCAAACCGGGTAACCACGTACATGCCGGTGGCGGGGCACTGGTAGACCGGCGCTTCGTCGCGCAGCGTTTTATAGGCGTCATAGGGACACCGCTGGGTTTCAGCATCGAATAAATTGACCTTGGCTTGTGGTGAGTCACTCATGTGGGCGCTTCGCGGCTATGGTTGATATCCCGAACTATAGAGGGTCGGCTTTCGGCTGAGAAGGTCCGGGCGATGGCTATTACCGAGGTCTCTGTCGCGTTGAGTGACTGGTCTGGCTCCTCAACTCGCAACTACTCATCTGGTTGGAGCAGGTGGTCTGGGGGGCGCTGACGAGTTATTGGCCTGCTAGGCGCCGCAGTGTGTTTGAGCGCTTGTCTTCCCCGTCATGACGCCAACCCGGAGCCAGAAACAGATAGCGAAGAAAGTCTCTCCAGCTCGCTGTCAGGCGGATATCACGCCACAACTGCGCATACTCGCCAAACGACACTTTTACCGGGTGGAAGCTATCAATATTTTGGGTCAGCCCGTAACGGACCGGTTCTGCCTCCATTTCCTGGCTGAACGTACCGAAGAGCCGATCCCAGATAATGAGTACGCCGGCATGATTGCGATCGAGGTAACGGACATTTGAGGCGTGGTGCACCCGGTGATGCGAGGGGGTGTTGAGGAACCACTCAAACCAACTGGGCAGGCGATCAATGGTCTCGGTGTGCAGCCAGAACTGATAGATCAAGCTGACGCTCATCATGGTGACGATCATCACTGGGTCAAAGCCTAGTAACGCCAAGGGGCACCAAAACAGATACTTCAAGACCCGCTCGCCAACACCCTGACGAAGGGCCGTGCCATAGTTGTAATACTGGGAGTTGTGGTGAGAAACATGTCCCGCCCAGAGAAAACGGACCTCATGGTTGGCGCGGTGAAAGCTGTAGTAGGTCAAGTCGTCGAGGAAAAAGAGGATCACCCACCACACTGGAGCGCGGCTCACGATATCTTTGAGCGGCGATGCCTCCCAGCACACAAACATCAGTAGTACACCACCGAGCTTGGGTAATACGTCGATTACGACGGTCAACAGCATGACGCCCATCGAAGCCATGAAGTCCCGCCGCTCATACAGCGCCAGCGATTTGCGCCACGCGACGACCCATTCGATCAGTAAAGCGCTCAGGAATAAGGGCAGTGCAAAAATGACCCAGTCATCTTTCAGGAGTGCCAGTGTTTGATCCATCAGACTGCTGATATCCATCGTCATTTCCTTAGACTGACTGCTGATCGCGCTCGCGACGCAGCTGTGTCAGTTGCGCCATGATCGATACGGCGATTTCCATTGCAGTTTTAGAGCCAATCGAGAGCCCAACGGGCGCATGAAGTCGGGCAAGGGCATGCGCTCCAATTCCTAACTTCGACAATCGCTCAATGCGTTTTTCCGTCGTGCGGATTGAGCCTAAAGCGCCCACGTACCACGCATCTGACTCTAACGCTTCCATTAATGCCATGTCATCAACGCGAGGATCATGGCTGAGGGTAATGACCGCGCAGTGCTCGTCATTTCCATGCTCACGCACCACGTCATCAGGCAAGCCCAGTAGTTTCTGTACGTCTGGCCCCTGCCATTGCTCAAGTGCCCATTCCCGGGAGTCGGCGAGCAGCACCTCGTAGTCCATGGCCAAGGCCAGCGTGCTGAGGCTGGCCGCCAACTGCCCGGCGCCGACCATTAACAGTCGGTGTCGTGGACCAAAGCAGTGGTGCAGAGCGGTTTGATCCCTCTCCAGCGCGGTGAAGCGCTCGGTGTGCTCAAGGTGGGTCTCGCCGGTAGTCAGATTGACCTTGCGCTTTAACGTGTGTCGGTCGGCCATGCTTTGCTTGGCATCAGATACCCAGGTGTCGTCTTTGACATCGAGTTGCTGAATGGCCAGCGTGAGTCGCCCGCCACAGGGCAGCCCCCACTTTTCGTTGTCAGCAGCGCTGACCCCGTACTCGGTGAGATGCACCTGAGGCCCATTAAATTCTCCAGCAAGCAACCGGCTGATCAGGTCTTCCTCAACGCACCCTCCTGACACACTGCCAACTTGAGAGCCGTCGGCACGAAAGGCAACCAGCGAGCCCACCGGACGCGGCGATGAGCCGATGGTGGCGACCACTGTCACCAACCATGGCTGCTCGCCGTCTTGGAGCGATTGCAGGAGGCAACTCAAAATGGTGTGGTCAGTGGAGGTCATAGGCCAGAAGTGGGGCAGGTGCACCGGGGTTGCGGGCGGGTTGATCGATCAAAACACGGCTGTCCTTGGCACCGCATCTTGGCGTTGTGTCTAGTGTAGGCGACTGACGGCGCTTCCGGGAGTAGGTAAGTCCTTATCATTCCCACATTGCATTGATTGCTGAGTGCTAAAACGTTCGAATCGCAGGCCGCCAATGTGCGGAAAGTTATGGCATAAACATTGCCGATATCGCATCATACGCGCCCCTTTTTCTTTAACCACTCCAATACAGGTAGCGAACCATGCCCAACCCTGTCTATATCTATGACGCGTTGCGTACACCGCGCAGTAAAGGTAAGTCCACAGGCACTCTGTACGAAGTCAAACCCATCGATCTGGCCGCAGGCCTCCTAGTCGAACTACAGAAACGCCATGATCTTGATACCAGTTACGTCGATGATGTGGTGATGGGCTGTGTTTCGCCTGTGGGTGAACAGGGCTCTGACGTGGCCAAAATGGTCGTGCAAAACGCTGAATGGGACGAGTCTGTGCCGGGCGTTCAGCTCGACCGTTTCTGTGCCTCGGGCCTGGAGGCTGTCAATATCGCCGCCCAGAAAGTGGCCTCCGGTTGGGAAGATCTGGTGGTGGCTGGTGGCGTCGAATCGATGTCGCGGGTACCCATGGGCTCCAATGGAGGCGCTATGGCGGGCGATCCTGAATTTGCTGTCAAAACAAGTTTTGTACCTCAGGGTATTGGCGCCGATACGATCGCCACGCTCGCTGGCTGGTCCCGAGAAGATGTGGACCGATACGCAGTGTCGTCACAGCAGCGCGCGGCTCATGCTCGAGACAGCGGCTGGTTTGATCGCTCTGTGGTGCCAGTAAAAGACAGTAGTGGCGTGACCATCCTGGAGCGTGACGATTTTATTAAACCCGATACCACCGTTGAGGGACTCGCTGGCTTGAAACCGTCATTTGAGATGCCGGGCGGCATGGGTTTTGACGACGTGATCCTTGCGAAATACAACATGCTGGACAAGATCGATCATGTGCACACGCCTGGAAACTCGTCGGGAATTGTCGACGGTGCTAGTGCGGTGATGGTCGGCAGTGAAAAAGCGGGCAACGACCTTGGCCTGAAGCCTCGGGGACGTATTTTGGCGACGGCCGTCTTGGCGACCGATCCTGTGATCATGCTGACAGGTCCCGGACCGGCTGCCAAGAAGTGCCTCGATAAGGCTGGACTGAGCCCGGCAGATATCGATCTCTGGGAGATCAATGAGGCCTTTGCTTCAGTGGTGCTGCGTTACATGCAAGATCTGGATCTGGATCCAGAGGTGACCAACGTCAACGGCGGAGCCATCGCTATGGGTCACCCACTGGGCGCAACGGGAGGTTGTCTGGTCAGCACGGTGCTCGACGAACTCGAGCGCCGCAACGCTAAACGCGCCATGCTCTCGCTGTGCGTCGGCGGAGGCATGGGCATCTCAACGATTATCGAGCGCGTCTGACCGACGCTGAGAAAGGGAATATAAGCAGTATGAGTGGATTCAATTACGACAAAGACGCAAATGGCGTCGTCACTGTCACCATGGATATGGAGGGGGCGGTGAACTCAATGTCTGAGGCTTTTTTGCCAGCACTTCGCGAAACGGTGAATCGGCTGGAAGCTGAAGATGGCCTGACAGGCGTCGTGCTCACCTCGGCCAAGAAAACATTTTTCGCGGGAGGCGACCTGAATTCACTGTGTCAGGTGACCCCAGACAACGCAGAGATGTTTTTCAACGAAGTGCAAGCTAGTAAGGCCGAATTTCGGCGGATGGAGAAGCTGGGAAAGCCAGTAGTTGCGGCTATCAACGGTGCGGCCCTCGGCGGCGGCCTCGAACTTGCGCTGGCGTGTCATTACCGCATCGCATGGGACAACAAAACCGTTCAGATCGGGTTCCCCGAGGTGACGCTGGGTCTGCTGCCCGGCGGCGGCGGTGTTGTCAAAGCGATTTATCTCATGGGTCTGATGGCCTCGAATGAGTATCTGATCGAAGGCAAGCGCGTTGTGCCGGAGAAGGCGAAAGAAGCGGGTTTGATTCACGAGACCGTCGACAGCATCGATGACCTAGTCCCTCGCGCCAAAGCGTGGATTGCCGACAATCACGAAAACGCTGCAGCGTGCACCCAGCCGTGGGATACCAAGGGTTACAAAATTCCCGGTGGCAATGCGAACCACCCCGCAGTGGCGCAGATGCTGCCGGTGGCGTCGGCCATGATTGCTCAGAAGACCCGCGGGTTGTTGCCTGCACCGGTCAAGATTCTGGATGTGGCGGTTTCCGCGATGCGAGTCGACTTTGATACCGCTATGCGGATTGAGAGTCGCGGTCTGACGGAGTTGGCCCTCACGCCGGTGGCGAAGAATATGATCAACACCTTCTTCTTCAACCTCAACCAGATCAACGGTGGGGCGTCCCGGCCTAAGGATATTGCGCCACAAAGCACCAAGAAAGTGGGCGTGCTTGGTGCGGGCATGATGGGCCAAGGGATCGCCTACGTCTCCGCTATGGCGGGGATCGAGGTGGTACTGAAGGACATCTCGCTTGAGAGCGCAGAAAAGGGTAAGGCCTACAGCGAAGATCTGCTCAGGAAGCGGGTCGAACGCGGACGCATGTCTGAAGACAAGGCGCAGCAGGTGCTGGCACTGATCAAGCCGACGGCGGATAGCAGTGACCTGCAAGGCTGTGATCTTATTATTGAGGCGGTGTTCGAGAATATGGCGCTCAAGCACGAGATCACGAAGGAGCTCGAACCCTGTCTTGCTGAGGGCGGCGTATGGGGATCCAACACATCAACGCTTCCCATTACGCAATTAGCGGAAGCCAGTGCCAATGACGAGAACTTCATCGGCATTCATTTCTTCTCGCCTGTCGACAAGATGCCTTTGGTCGAAATTATTATGGGCGAGAACACCAGTGATCTCGCGCTTGCCAAAGCGTTTGATTACACCAAGCAAATTCGCAAGACCCCGATTGTGGTGAACGACTCGCTGGGCTTCTTTACGTCCCGCACGTTTGGTACCTATCTCGATGAGGGTGTTCGCTTGCTCACGGAGGGGGTCCACCCCGTACAGATCGATAATCTGGGTAAGGCGATTGGCATGCCTGTTGGGCCGCTGATGGTCTATGACGAGGTGAGCCTCGAGCTATCTCGTAAGGCCTGGGCGACCTGGTCTGAAATGGGTGTATTGGACAACTGGGGCGATGGCACGATCACCCGTGATGTCATTGACACGATGGTCGGCGAGCACAGTCGTGGAGGTCGCCATCATGGTGGCGGGTTTTATGAATACGGGGAGGACGGTAGTAAAACAATCTGGCCCGGTCTGATGGATCTCTACTACAACGCGGATGCCTCGGTCGCGGAGACCGACATCAAAGACAGGTTGTTGTTCCGCCAAGTGATCGAGGCGCTGAAGTGTCTGGAGACGAACGTGCTGCGCACCGTGGCGGATGGCAACATCGGTTCGATTATGGGCATTGGCGCACCGGCATGGACCGGCGGCTTGATTCAATTCGTCAACACCTACGGGCTGGAGCGCTTCAGCGCTCGTTGCGCCGAGCTGGCCAGCCAGTACGGTGATCGATTCGAGGCGCCGGGGATCGTGGGCGACAAAATTGCTGCCGGCGAGGTATTCGCCTAGTTCTGGCGGAACGAGTCGCGGTCGAGTCGGTGCGGCCCACAGTGGGGGCGTTGACGTCGCCCCTTTGCTATCGCACCTTCGCGGCCATGGCTTACAGGAGCACCTCGATCAATAGTGGGCCGGTCGTTACCATGGCCTCTGACATGGCCTGATCCAGGCCGTTCACGGTATCCACTTTGAGCGCTCGCATTCCCATCCCGGTGGCAATGTTTGTCCACTCAAGATCAGGATTACTGAGGTCCAGCAGTGATAATGCGGTGGGGCCCGGCGCTTCCACGCCCACCCGACTCAATTCAATATTGAGAATGGCATAGGAACGATTGTTGAGAAGCACGACCGTGATGTCGAGCTGCTCGCGGACCATGGTCCATAAGGCCTGCACCGTGTACATGCCGGATCCATCTGCTTCTAGGGCAATGATCTTCTGATCGGGGCAGGCAATGGCGGCGCCGATCGCCAGCGGTAAACCCTGGCCGATGGCACCACCCGTCAGCGTCAGCCAGTCATGGGGTGCTGCGTTGGCAGTTAAGAGAAAAGCACCCAAGCTATTGGTGGCACCCTCGTCACACACAATTGCGTTTTCGGGTAGGCGATTGGCAATGACTTTACCCAGCTCGCTGGCGTCGATGTGGCCCTCTCTCAGCGGGTATTGTGCGAACTCGCTGACAACGTCGGGGTTGTCCTGTGCGCCCAAATAATCTGCCAGCCGGGTGAGAGCATCCAGTGCATCGCTTTCTGCGTCCGCTAACGTGAGTTCGGTGGCGGACTGCGGCGCCAGCACGCTGGGCTTATCAGGGTAGGCAAAGAAAGAAACGGGCGCTTTGGCGCCGACAAGAACCATCAGGTCGATACCTGCTAGCTGTTCGATAGCTGCTTCACCAAAATAAGCGAGGCGCTCTGTGGGCACCCGACCCACGCCCCGTGACTGGCGAGCAAAAAATGTCTCAGTCACCAAGCGACAGCCGGTGGCAGCGGCGATACGGCCGGCTTGATGAAGCGCCTCGGCACGCAATGCGCGTCCGCCGAGAAAAAGGCAGCTGTTAGCGGCAGCCTTCAGTTGGTCGCCGATCTCCGTAATCGTGGTATCTGCTTCCGATACGCGCTGTATCGCGGGCAACTGATATGAGGGCGGTGCAATGTCGGTCCAGGCGTGATCGGCCGGGACAACAAACGTACTGATACTCCCCGGATAGTGCAGGCTTGCAGCCAGCGCATTCAACCCAGTTTGTGCCAACCGGTCGGCGCTCTCTGACACCTGAAAGGTGCGAGATACCGGCGTTGCGAGCCCCTCAATATCGCTGGTGAGTGGGGCATCATGCTTCAGGTGACTGGCGGCATGATCTCCTACCATGTTGAGGATGGGTGATCTGGCTCGCTGGGCGTTGTGGAGGTTGGCGATGCCATTGGCAAAGCCGGGACCAAGGTGGAGTAGAGTGAGAGCGGGCTTGTCGGCCATGCGTCCGTAACCATCGGCAGCGCCTGTGACGACGCCCTCAAACAGACAGAGTACTGCTCGTATGCCAGGCTGTTTGTCGAGCGCTGCAACTAACTGCATCTCCGACGTGCCTGGGTTAGCAAAGCAGGCATCTACCCCATGCTCCGCCAATGCATTAATCAGTGACTCTGCGCCATTCATCGCGTATTCCCCAGTGATCGTATCTCAGGTGTTGTGCTGTTCAATACCGACTCAATCGCCGGGACTCAGTGTGTCTCTTCACCGCCACTGACATTGAGCGCTTCGCCGGTGATAAATGAGGCCTCATCAGAGGCCAAGAACGCCACGGCCGAGGCGGTATCTTGAGGCCTGCCGACTCGACCGAGTGGCACCCGCTCCGCAATTTGAGCGCGATAGGTCTCCGGGTCCAACCCCCTTAACGAAGAAAAATATTCGCTCTGTGCTTTACCCATGGTCGTTGTCACATGGTTCGGACAGACTGCGTTGACGCGAATGCCCTGAGGTGCGAGATCAATCGCTGAGGTGCGTGTAAGCCCGATCATGCCGTGCTTCGATGAGACATAGGGTGCCATCTGCCGGAATCCGGTTTTGGCCGCCTGACTGGCAATATTGATAATGCTGCCACCCGCACCCACAACCCTCGCCGCCTCGCGGCTGAGGAGAAACGCGCCGGTCAAGTTCACAGTGATAACCCGCTGCCACTCTTCGAGACTCAGTTCCGGTAAGGGCTTAATAATGTCACCGATCGCGGCGTTGTTGATGACAATATCGAGACGACCCCGTCGCGCTATCACCTCGTCAACGGTCTTCGTGACGGAAGCTTCTTCCGATACGTTGCAGGAGATCCCGATGGCGTCATACCCCTGGTCGATCAAGTCACGGACGACGGAATTGGCATCGGCGCTGCACGTGCTGCCTTCGGTCATGACAGCCTCGACGTCGGACACCACCAATAAACAGCCAGCTTCACCCAGGCGCTGAAGAATGCCGTGTCCGAGTCCGCCTTCTCGGCCGGAGCCGCTACACAGTGCCACCTTGCCCTCAAGGCCCTTCATTCGATGGACTCTGTCACCATGAATATTGCGCCTTCAGCAAATTCTCTGAATTGTGCCGCGACTTCTTGCGCCGCAGGCGCGCTGACAGCGGTAGTAAAGTCAGTCATCTTATCGACACGAATGAGTTCTACATAGGCGTAGGGCGTTTCTGTTGAGCCGCCCAGCAGCCCCTCGCTACGCAGGACTTCAAACCCGCTGCAGCCCTCGAGGCGCCGGACGCTGGGAATGTCAACGTTGCGTGCCCATTGCTCATATTCATCGCGGTCCGCACCGTCCTTCAGATTAAACAAAACAACAATCGTGGTCATGGTGACTCCTTATTATCAATTCATGGGTTGCTATCGATGTATCGCATAGTCGCTATGGGCACTGCAGGAGGCAGGAACCTTTCCAATCGATCAGCCTTGCTTACCCCTGATACTTAAACATATCATCAAACCAATAATCTGAACGCGCCGGGATCTGGTATGAATCGATCGCACGATCATGAAATGGCGGTGACCCTCACACAAGGGGATCGTTCGCGACGGGCCTTTGTTGCCACGCTGCGGTCGCACGTGTTGCAACGCATGGCGGGCGATTTACGCCAGCATTTCGAGGGTACGGTTGGGCCGGAGCACGCCAAATCAGGCGCACCACTGGAAACCCCAGAGGCGATCCATGAGGCGATGAAGGTCGAGTTTCCGTTCAAGGCATACAGCAGTGTGCGAACCGCCGCTCAGGAAATGGTCTTTGATGTGGTGAGCGATGCCGTAGATCGTGAGCTTGAAATGCTGAACGAAAAGGCGGCCCAGCCAGCTAAAACCGG
>CALKEI010000149.1 GCA_938085095.1 uncultured Luminiphilus sp.
TTCGACCGCCTCATATACCGGCACGTCGAAGCCAAGGTCGTCTTCACTCGCGCTTCGGTTATCCGCTATAACGGCAAGCCCAAAACTGCTAACAAAAAAGATCGCCGACAACCACGCCGTAGTGCGAGTCAGGGCATTGCCGCTGCCGCCACTGCCAAACAGGGTCTGTGAGGCACCAGCACCAAATGATGCACCCACATCAGCCCCCTTACCACGCTGCAGCAATATGAGTGCAATAAGCGCCAGTGCAACGAATAAATGCACCATGAGCGTAATTTGTTCCATTGATCGTCCCAATCCTGTACCGAAAACCGGCAGCTCCCGTAGGGCGCGAGATCATACCGGCCGCGTCCCTGTGCCGCAACTGAACTAATGCGACTGCCTGATCACCTCGGCTATCCCTTCTGCAAGGCGTTGATTTTCAGCCGCATCAATCCCTTCTATCATGACTCTTATGAGCGGTTCGGTCCCTGAGGCACGCAGCACCAGTCGACCCCGGTCAGCAAGTTGCTTTTCGACCCGCCGACTCTCCTCAAGCACCGGTTCACAAGACTCCAGCGCAAAGCCCTGAGGCACCATTACATTGATGAGCGTTTGCGGCAATTTATGCAGCGCGCTTTTGAGCGCAAGCAGACTCTCCCCCGATCGCGCCATCGCAGCAATAACCTGAAGTGCCGCAATAATTCCATCGCCGGTCGTCGTCAGGTCCCCACAAATAATGTGTCCGGAGGCTTCCCCTCCCAGAGACCAACCCCGGTCGGCCATGAGCTCCAGCACATAGCGATCTCCCACTTTGGCTCGCGCTAGGGAAATGCCTTTTTCCGCCAAGGCTTGCTCCATGCCGAGGTTAGACATCAATGTACCCACCACCCCATCGGGAGCGTCTCCATGCCGCAAACGATCATTCGCGATCACAAACAGCAGCTCATCTCCGTCAACGACACTGCCGTCAGCCGCAACGCACTGCACGCGGTCACCATCACCGTCGAAGGCGATGCCCACATCCGCCTGCTCACTCAGTACTCGCGCCTGGAGCGATGCGGGAAACGTTGAGCCCACATTGCGGTTGATGTTGTATCCATCGGGCTCAGCGCCCATCACCACGACCGATGCACCCAGCTCGGTGAACACCTGCGGCGCCACCTGATAGGTGGCGCCATGCGCACAATCGAGAACCAGCTTCATACCGCTGAGGCTCAATGCGTCGGGAAAAGTATTTTTACAAAATTCCACGTACCGACCGGGCGCATCCACCATTCGCGAGGCTTTGCCCAGCTCCTCGGACGGTACAGTCTCCATGGGCTCAGCCAGCATCCGCTCAATTGCTAGTTCCACCTCATCTGACAGCTTGCTGCCCACAGCATCAAAAAACTTGATGCCGTTATCGGTGTAAGCGTTGTGGGATGCACTGATCACAATGCCCGCTGACGCCTTCTGGCTGCGAGTCAGCATGGCCACTGCAGGCGTCGGCATCGGTCCGAGCAAGGTGACACGGGCACCCGCGGCGACCAGCCCCGCCTCCAAGGCTGACTCAAACATGTAGCCGGACACTCGCGTGTCCTTGCCAATCAGCACGTGGGTTGAACGCTCAGAGGAGGCAAACACTTTACCGGTCGCCCATCCCAGTTTCAGCATGAAATCAGCGGTAACAGGGTATCTTCCTACCTCACCGCGGATCCCGTCGGTACCAAAAAACTGTTTACTCATGTTGGCGCACTCTGATTCAGTGACTGCCACATTGCCAGAGCATCAGCCGTAGCAGCAACATCGTGTACCCGGACTATACGCGCCCCGCGCTCGACTGCCATCGTCGCCAGCGCCACGCTGGCAAAAACACGCTCTTCAGGTGCACGATCGAGCACGCTACTGATCATCGACTTTCTCGATAAACCGACGAGAACCGGATACCCTCTCGCCACCAAATCCTCTAGCCGCGCAAGTAGTTCAAAGTTCTGATCGGCGGTCTTACCGAAACCGAATCCGGGGTCGATTATGACCCGATCTAGTTTAATCCCGGCGGACACCAGCTCCGCAAAGCGCTCATCAAAAAACGCCTCTACGTCATCCATCACATCGTCATAAGAGGGCGCAACCTGCATGGTATCCGGCTCTCCTTGCATGTGCATGAGACACAGTGCCAATCCGGTATCAGCCGCTGCCGCCAGCGCCCCAGGCCGTCTGAAGCCCCGAACAT
This sequence comes from uncultured Luminiphilus sp., assembly GCA_938085095.1. Classification (GTDB taxonomy): domain Bacteria; phylum Pseudomonadota; class Gammaproteobacteria; order Pseudomonadales; family Halieaceae; genus Luminiphilus. The sequence continues at coordinate 2,195 of CALKEI010000149.1, forward strand.
CATTCAGGAGTCCCGCCCCAATAGCTGCTGACTCCCTCATCACGCTCGGGGTACTGGTGTCGACAGAGATAATCGTCTCGAACCGAGTGGCCAGCGCCTCCACGGCACCCAACACTCGATCAAGCTCTTCTACTTCGGAGACTGGTGTGGCACCCGGCCGGGTTGATTCACCGCCTACATCTAAAATATCGGCTCCGGCAGACAGCATCTGCTCGGCGCGACGCAAGAGCGCGTCGGTATCCATTCTATGATTCTGGAAAAGCTGGCCGCCGTCAGAAAACGAGTCTGGGGTAACGTTGAGGATGCCCATGATGCGCGGCTGATTAAGATTCAGCGCACGCGCACCACAGGTAATCAACGGGCCCATCGAGGGATGGCGCAACGTAGCAGTGAGAACCGCAGGTCTGGCTTTCGCTCAGTGCTCGGTAGCCGCACCGCCGATGGGGTTACCCGATGCTTCGGCCTCACCTTCTTCAGGAGGCGTACCCCTGTCATCCCCAGACCAGTCTGAGGGCGGTCTAGGCGTCTTGCCGTCCATGATGTCATTGATCTGCTCCGCATCGATGGTCTCAAATTGCATCAACGCATCAGCCATCATATCGAGCTTGTCACGGTTATCTTCAAGTATTTCAAACGCTTTTGCATAGCACTCATCAATGATGCTGCGCACTTCTTTATCAATCGCCAGCGCCGTCTCATCAGACATCGCCTTAGCGGGCTGGCCGGCTGAACGACCCAAGAAAACTTCCTCGCCTCCCTCGTCGTAAAGGAGCGGGCCCATACTCTCCGACAACCCCCACTTGGTCACCATATTGCGAGCCACTTCGGTTGCCCGTTGAATATCGTTGGAGGCGCCCGTAGTAATACCGTCTTTACCCAGCGTCATCTCTTCGGCAACACGGCCACCGAACAGACTGGTGATCTGCGAAATGATGTGGCGCCGACTGTGACTATAACGATCCTCTTCGGGCAGGAACATGGTGACACCGAGCGCACGGCCCCGCGGGATGATCGATACCTTGTAAACGGGGTCATGCTCCGGCATGAGCCGGCCGACGATGGCGTGTCCGGCCTCATGGAAGGCCGTATTGCGCTTTTCAGACTCAGACATCACCATCGATCGACGCTCGGCGCCCATCATAATTTTATCTTTGGCCAGCTCGAACTGATTCATGCCCACTAGACGCAACCCGCCCCGAGCAGCAAACAGTGCCGCTTCGTTCACCAGATTGGCGAGATCAGCACCCGAAAAGCCAGGTGTGCCGCGAGCGATCTTTGAGGGATCGACATCCTCTGAGAGCGGCACTTTGCGCATATGCACCTTGAGGATCTGTTCCCGTCCGCGAATATCAGGCAGCCCAACCACTACCTGGCGATCGAACCGTCCCGGTCGCAGTAAGGCGGGGTCCAGAACGTCGGGGCGGTTAGTCGCAGCAATCACGATCACGCCATCATTCATCTCGAACCCATCCATCTCAACCAACAGCTGGTTCAGTGTCTGTTCTCGCTCATCGTGGCCTCCGCCCAAGCCAGCGCCACGATGACGACCTACCGCGTCGATTTCGTCTATGAAGATGATGCAGGGCGCTTGCTTCTTCGCTTGCTCAAACATATCGCGGACACGTGAGGCACCCACGCCGACAAACATTTCCACAAAGTCCGAACCCGAGATCGAGAAAAACGGGACTTTCGCCTCTCCGGCAATGGCCTTGGCCAACAAGGTCTTTCCGGTGCCCGGCTGGCCGACCATCAGAACGCCGCGCGGTATGCGCCCTCCGAGCTTCTGGAACCGACCCGGATCTCGCAAAAACTCAACCAGCTCCTGCACGTCTTCCTTGGCTTCCTCAACGCCCGCCACATCGGCGAACGTCGTTGTAATCTGGTCCTCGCCAAGAAGCTTCGCCTTGCTTTTCCCGAAGCTCATCGGACCGCCACGGCCGCCACCGCCGCCCTGCATTTGACGCATGAAAAACATAAATACCGCAATGATGATCAAAATCGGGAAGCTGGCGATCAAAAGCTGCGTCCAGACAGATTGCTGTTCCGGCTGCTTGCCCTCAACCACGATGTTGTGCGAGAGCAGGTCATCCATCAGCTTGGGGTCTTCTACCATTGGTCTGATGGTCTCAAAGCTGCTTCCATCCTTCCGCTGAGCGGTAATGGTGAGCCCATCCACCAGCACTTGGGACAGTCGATCGGTCTGCACTTCGCGGATAAATTCTGAATACCCCACCTGCTCCGTGCTGCTCCGCAGGTTGAAGTTATTGAATACCGAGAGTAGAACTGCGGCGATAAGCAGCCACAACAGAAGGTTCTTAGCCATATTGTTCACAACAAGTCCTCTCGGTTTCGAAACACGCGCTCAAGGCGCGGCCGCACAGTATAACGCTTTGGGCAAAAACCCTTAAATCCCGTGTTTTTCGGCCCTACTGCAGTGCAATGGGGCTGTTTTTCGCCATTTCAACCCCGCCTTAACAGCGCGACCGACCTGCCTTCTACCCAATAGACCCGGCTTATGTGTTGTGGCTCACTGTTCGGCTCTCAATCCGGAGGCTACGATGTAAACCTCTCTGGAGCGCGGCCGCGAGGCGCTAGGCTTACGAGTGGTTACGCGATCGAAGCGACCCCGGATCTCGCGAAACCAGTTCTCAAAACCTTCTCCCTGGAACACCTTGGTAATAAAGGCCCCTCCGGGCGCTAATGCGCGTAACGCCAGATCCGTCGCCAGCTCCACCAAATACATGGCTCGCGGTTGATCAACTTCAGGAAGCCCACTCATATTGGGCGCCATATCAGACAACACCACATCGAGCGGCCGGTTATCCAGCTCAGCCAGCAGACGGTCATAGGTTTCCTGCTCGGTGAAGTCGCCTTGCACAAAAGTCACATCTGGCAGCGCATCCATGGCCAAGATATCACTGGCAACCACCCGACCGCGCTCCCCCACAATCTCCCCCGCTACCTGAGACCAACCGCCGGGGGCACTCCCAAGGTCCAGCACCGACATGCCGCGGCGAATGATCTGATCTTTAGTGTTGATCTCCATCAACTTGTAGACGGCGCGGGAACGATAGCCCTCTTTCTGGGCGCGCTGCACATAGACATCGTCATGATGTTCCTTCAACCAAGCACGGCTAGATGACTTTTTCTTGCCCATATTCCCCTGCAGCAATCGACATTCGCGATCAACATGGCGTTACACTTGCGTTCCGAGAGAGTGTAACGCGATAACCCGTCAAGGCCCTCATGAATAGCCCCAGTAGTAAAGAGTTACGACAGCTGCGCGCGCAGGCACATGCGTTGCGCCCTATCGTCACGGTCGCGGGAAAAGGGCTGTCTCCGTCGGTCCTAGAAGAGCTTGAACGCGCGCTCAATGACCACGAACTGATCAAGGTCAAAGTCTCTGTGGGGGACCGGGAGCAGCGCGATGCTGCGATCGTCTCCCTATGTGACCACAGTGGCGCTTATCTTGTGCAACGGATCGGCAATATCGCGACGCTACTGCGCCACAACCCGAAAGCAGATCCCAGAAAATCCAACCTGCACCGCAGTCAATAACCCCGCCTGACGCATGGCAGAATTACTCGAGTTTCCGACCCGCGAAAAACAGGCTTTTTTGTTTCTGCAGCAAGAGCTTGCGAGCTTGCTGAAAGCCAAAGGCGCTGACGAAGCGCTGATCGACTACGCCATCTCATCACTCACCGATGTCTACGGCGAATTACAGCGAGAGTCTGACTGCCACTTTGAAGTGCGCCTGCCAAGTCGGCTATCTCAAGAAGAGGCACTGATGCTCCAGCAGGACGTGGCTGCGGGCGTCGAGCAACTTCGGCAGGAGCATCATGATCTAACGCTGCGATTAGCTGCTCGGCTGGTGCTCACAGAATTGCGCCTGTTTCAGCACGAGCGCAACGATTGAGACAGTGGCACCGCTATTTTGCCAAGCACGGCGGGCGATGCCGCTTTACTGAAACAAAGCAGTGACCTGAAAGGTCAGCCAGGCTGCAATCCAGGCAAGACAAAAATAAGCCAGCACCATCCGGACCGCCAATCGCCAAGAATGAGCCTCCCGCGCAAGAATGGCGACGGTCGAGACACATTGCAGAGCAATCGCAAAAAAGACCAACAGAGCCAGACCTGATCCAAAAGGCAGTGCACTTGCCTGAATCTGCTCCACCAGGGGCAGAATATTATCCTCCGCACCCTCAATGCCCATGATGGTACCCAAGGTCCCCACAAAGACCTCTCGAGCCAGGAAGGCGCTGACGATTGCCACGCCATATCGCCAATCCAAACCAAGCGGCTGGAATATGGGCTCGATCCACTGCCCAACCATGCCTAACCACGATCCGCCTAAGTCGGTACCCTGATTAGGGAAGTAGCCCAGCACCCAAATCACGATGGTAACGCTGAGAATTACCGCGCCCGCCTTGGTGACGAAATGTTTAGCCCGCTGCACCGACCTGCGTGCGATAGGCATCAGCGCCGGCATTCGATACCCCGGCAATTCCATCATGAAAGGCATTTGCTCCTCCGCCGGGGTAAAGCGATTAACCAAACCGGCAATGACCAAGCCCGCAAACATGCCAAAAAGATAAATCGTAAACAGCGTTAATCCCTGCCATCCCACCAATCCCCACAGGGCCGTTTCGCGAGGAATAAAAATCGCAATGAGCAGGGTATAAACCGGCAACCTAGCCGAGCAAGGCATCAACGGGATGGCGAGATAGGTGAGCCGCCTCGCCCTAGGCGACTCGATAGAGCGAGCCGCATAAATAGCGGGGATTGCGCAGGCCACACCCGATAACATGGGGATGAAACTCTTGCCGCTCAGCCCAAAGAACCGCAGCGGCCTGTGACAAATGAGCGCGGCACGCGCGAGGTATCCCGAATCTTCCAACAGACCAATGACGAATGTCAGCACGAATATCTGCGGCACAAAAACCAGAAAGGCGCCAATGCCACTGAATATCGCATCAGCCACAAAATCGCGAAGAACGCCTTCGCTCAAATAGGGCAACAACCAGCTGCCCAATCCAATCACACCCGCCTCTACTGCATCCATCACCGGCGCGGACCAGGTGAAGATCGACTGAAACAAAATCAGCATGATGATGGAAAAAGTGAGTCCACCAGACAGCGAACCCAGGAAAAAGTGGTCTAGTCGAGACTGGGCCTGCAATAAGACATCTGAGGGGGCGCCATATTGGTCAGCGAGACGACGAGCCTCGGCATACAGCGCGTCGTCGGCTGGCCCGCCCTCGCTCGCCAGCACAGCATCATCTGCGTGAGGCGTCTGCACAACGGCAGTGATTTGAGGAGAATCCAGCATAGAAATAATGCTGTCGAGGCCGTCACCGGTGCGCGCTGAAACCAATAAAACAGGCGCGCCCAGCGCTGCCGATAAGCCCTCAGTGTCAATACTCAATCGATGGCGTTCGAGAATATCGCCCATGTTGGCAACCACCGTAACGGGTCGTCCCTGCTGCTGGCAGGCTTTTACAACCTGCAAACAGAAAAATAAGCTCTTCTCTAGCCTCGTGGCATCCACAACACAGAGCACCTGCTGTACGGTTGGATCCCCCAGCGAGGCATCAAAATGTCCAACCGCTACCCGCTCCTCCTCAGAAATTGGGCGCAGTGAGTAGGTACCGGGAAAATCGACTAGATCCAGATGAGGCAATTTCGCCAAGCGCCCCACCGACAGATCAACCGTGATCCCCGGATAATTGGCGACTCGCTGATTCAAGCCGGTTAGCCGGTTAAACAGTGCCGTCTTACCGGAATTGGGGGTGCCTACCAACAAGACGTTAGGCACCCTGTGATCCTCCTAATGGACGCACCAACACTTGCTCCGCCAGTTCTTGGTCCAACGAATAAGTTGCATTGCTGACACGAAAAACGCGGGGGGCGCCGAATCCTGGCTGCTGCTGGCAGCGGATCTCCTCTCCCGTGTGAAAACCGAACTCCTGTAAGCGGCCCCGATAACGCTCGCTCAGAGAAGCCGCGAAACCCACCAGTTCAGCTGAAGTACGCAGGGGTAAATCCCATAGCGTGAAGATGTCGGTCTGTGCGGCCACAAAGGCCTCCCGCAATAAAACGCGGATCATACGACCAATGAGAATGATTTTCAGTAAGTCTAGAGGTGCTCGACAGATTCGATCTCATAGGTGACATCGCCACCGGGCGCGTTCACCGTGACCTCATCCCCTTCCATTTTACCGACCAACGCGCGAGCGATGGGCGAATTCACAGAAATCAGATTGGCCTTCGCGTCTGCCTCATCCTCTCCGACAATGCGGTAGGTCACCGTACGGTCATCTTCGACGTCAATCAGCGTCACGGTGACTCCAAAAACAACCTTTCCCGTTTGCGGAATCGTAGTGACGTCAATAATCTGCGCGTGCGACAGTTTATGCTCAAGCTCTTGAATACGTCCTTCCGCAAAACTCTGCTGTTCTCTTGCAGCGTGATACTCGGCATTTTCTTTCAGGTCGCCGTGCTCACGTGCTTCGGCAATCGCCTGCGTAATTCGGGGACGGTCAACCTTCTTCAACCGCTCTAGCTCCTCGCGAAGGGCTCGTTCGCCCTGCACTGTCATGGGTACGCGATTCATACGGCAATGCTCTCGTGTAAGTCCTGAAGCCGCCGCACCGTGATATCCGTCTCCTGCTCCAGGGCCATGCAGACCGCCTCCGCGGCAGCCAATGTGGTGGTATAGAAAACATTGTGCTGTTCAGCGCTGGCGCGGATGGAGGCCGAATCGATAATGGCGCGGCGACCCTCTGTAGTATTGATAATGATGGCCGCTTCATCGTTTTTGATCAAATCGACAATATGCGGGCGCCCCTCGGCCACCTTATTCACTTTGCGAACGCTCAACCCCGCCTCCTCAAGGGCGGTCGCGGTACCACCGGTCGCCGCGAGGGTAAAGCCACGCGCCACCAACCGGCGGGCGACCTCTACCGCAGCGGGTTTATCCACATCACGCACGCTGATCAAACACAATCCCGAGGTCGGCGGCTCATCGCCTGCACCGAGTTGAGCCCTGGCAAAGGCCGCGGCAAAAGTCTCGCCCGTTCCCATCACCTCTCCCGTCGATTTCATCTCGGGTCCGAGAATAGGGTCCGTGCCCGGGAACTTGTTGAACGGCAACACCGCTTCCTTAACGCTGAAGTAAGGGGGAACGATTTCTCGGGTCACACCCTGACTATCGAGACTCTGTCCCGCCATGCATCGCGCTGCTACCTTCGCCAGAGAGACACCCACCGCTTTAGAGACAAACGGCACTGTTCGGGAGGCTCTCGGATTGACCTCGATGACATAAATCTCTTCATCCTGCCAGGCCAGCTGAACATTCATCAGCCCGCACACCCCAAGCTCAAGCGCCATTTTTCGCACTACCTCACGCATGGCTTCCTGCACATCAGCCGGCAGACTGTAGGGTGGCAAAGAACAGGCTGAGTCACCGGAGTGCACCCCTGCCTGCTCGATATGCTGCATGATGGCGCCAATAACAACCTGCTCTCCGTCACTCACCGCGTCGATATCGACCTCGATCGCGGCGCTGAGGAACCGGTCCAGCAGCACAGGGGAATCTTCAGAAACCCGAACCGCGTCGTTCATGTAACGCAACAGGTCTTCCTCGCGATAAACAATTTCCATGGCGCGACCGCCCAGTACATATGAAGGCCGAACGACAAGGGGGTAACCAATTTCCGACGCCGCCGAGACAGCCTGTTCGACACTTCTTACCGTCGTGTTCGCGGGCTGACGCAGAGACAGCTGCTCAATCATCTGCTGAAAACGCTCCCGGTCCTCGGCGCGGTCTATCTGGTCCGGTGTGGTACCAATAATGGGTACGCCGGCCGCCTCCAGCGCCCGGGCCAGCTTGAGCGGTGTCTGCCCACCAAACTGGACGATCACTCCTGTCGGCTGTTCGAGTGCGACGATCTCGAGCACATCCTCGAGCGTCACGGGCTCAAAATAGAGCCGGTCAGACGTATCGTAATCGGTTGAGACCGTTTCGGGATTACAGTTGACCATGATGGTCTCGTAGCCATCCTCGCGCATCGCCAACACCGCGTGCACACAGCAGTAGTCAAACTCGATACCCTGCCCGATTCGGTTGGGCCCGCCACCCAGAACGAGAATCTTCTTACGGTCGCTGGGTGCTGCCTCGCACTCCTCCTCGTAGGCCGAGTACATGTAGGCCGTCGACGCTGAAAATTCGGCCGCGCAGGTGTCCACCCGTTTATAGACAGGCCTGATATTGAGGGACCAACGGTGCTCTCTCACCGCGGATTCGGGCACACCCAGCAAATCGGCGATCCGCTTGTCAGCGAACCCCCTGCGTTTGAGGCCCCACATTAGAGCGTGGTCAACGGACGCCAAACTCACGTCCTGGAGACGCGCTTCCCATCTCACGATGTCGTCAATCTGAATCAAGAACCACGGATCGACGCCCGAGTAACCATAAATTTCTTCCAGCTCGAACCCGGCCCGGAAAGCGTCCGCCAAATACCAGATACGATCCGCACCCGGATTGGTCAGCCGGTCCACCAATTCAGACCGGGTATCTTCGTCCACCACCTGCATGTGAGGCTCGAAGCCTGCCGACCCGACTTCCAGACCACGGAGCGCTTTTTGAAGTGACTCCTGAAAGGTGCGGCCAATAGCCATGACCTCACCGACCGATTTCATTTGCGTCGTCAATCGGGGGTCCGCAGTGGCAAATTTCTCAAACGCAAAGCGCGGAATTTTGGTGACCACATAATCGAGCGCCGGCTCAAAAGAGGCCGGTGTAACGCCCCCCGTAATATCGTTTTCGAGCTCGTTCAGGGTGTAACCTACTGCCAGCTTCGCCGCCACTTTGGCGATCGGGAAGCCCGTAGCCTTGGAGGCTAGCGCCGAGGAGCGTGAGACTCTGGGGTTCATTTCAATGACCACAAGCCGACCGGTATCGGGGCATTGACCAAACTGCACATTAGAACCGCCGGTCTCGACACCGATCTCTCGCAACACCGCCAATGAGGCGTCACGCATGATCTGATATTCCTTATCGGTCAGTGTCTGGGCCGGGGCAACCGTGATGGAATCACCGGTATGAACCCCCATGGCATCAAA